>NZ_PTQW01000042.1 GCF_004343725.1 Treponema sp. J25 | reverse complement strand
GCCCTGAGAAGGGCCCCGCCGTGGGTGGTCCCGGAGTGGGGGGAGCGCCTGATCGCCTGAGCCGTGGGCTCTGGGGGAGTGGGCCGGGCTGGAAGCCCGGCCGGGGAGGGCTGTGGAAGCGGCGAAGGAAGCAGGCGCGAGGGGGGAGCCGCGGCGGCCGAGGCGACGGTTTGGTGCGGGCTGAGCCGAAAGGGGGGCGGTGCGGTGCTCCCCCTCCTATATATTTTCAAGGGCCTCCGTTATTTCCAGGGCTATTTCGAGTTCTTCGTCGGTGGGGATTACCAGGAGGGTTACCCTTGAGTCGGTGGTGGAAATAGGGGTTTCTCCCTGGGCGCCGCGGTTTTTGGTGAGGTCTATCCGGGCGCCAAGCCATCCCAGGGAACGGCATACCCGTTCCCGGATATCATGGTCCTTTTCGCCGATGCCACCAGTAAAGATGATGGCATCGACCCCTTCCAGGAGGGCCGCAAAGGCGCCTATAAACTTTTTAATCATGTAGACGTAGTACTCCCGCGCAAGATGGGCCCCCTCATGGCCTGCCTGTTCTAGCCGTTCGAGTTCGGCCATGTCCGATGAGATGCCACTGATGCCGAAAAGGCCACTCTGGTTATACAGGATGTCGGAGACTTCCTGGGGGCTGTACCCCTGCTGGAGGATAAGGTCAAGGATGACTGCCACATCGATGTCTCCGCTGCGACTTCCCATGGGCATGCCCGTACAGGTACCATAGGTGGCGGTGGTGTCCAGGGCCTTTCCCCGATGGATGGCGGTAATACTGGAGCCGCCACCAAGATGACAGGAGATGAGTCTCAGTTCTTCCAGGGGACGTTGGAGCAGTGCGGCAGCCCGGCGGGCCACGTAGCGGTGGCTTGCCCCATGGAAGCCATATTTTTCGTAGCCAAACTGCGTACAGAGCTGTCGGGGAAGGGCAAAGATACGGTGTACTTCCGGTTTGTCCCGGTGAAAGGCCGTGTCAAAGGAAGCAAATTGAGGAATTTCTCCGTGGTGCGTCTTGCACAGGCGAATGCCTTCTAGTTGGATAGGGTTGTGTAAGGGGGCAAGGCTGCTGCAGGCCTGGATGTGTTCCACCACTTCCTGGGTAATTCGTACCGTCTGGTTAAAGTAGGGCCCCCCGTGGACGACCCGGTGCCCAATCGCATCGAGCGGAAGGGTAGGGGGAAGGTGAGCAAAGAGCCAGTCGAAGGCGTCGGCGTAAGAGATGGCCGGGAGGGATTCTTCGAGAGAAGGCGGGCTGCCTTTGCTGGAAGGGTGTTCTTCCTGAGGGGAGGAAAAGCGGCGGAAGGGTTCCAGGGATGCATCGTAGGAAATGCGGCCCTTACTTTCCTGCTGGCCGATTTTTTCGATAGCCCCCTTAAGGAGCCGTCTGCCCGCTGGCATGTCTAACAGCTGAAATTTGATGGTGGAGCTTCCACAATTGAGGACGAGAATGGTTGCCATGGATATGGGTATATCACGAAGAGAAAAGAAGGCAAAGGGGGCCCCGAAGGCAAAGGGGACCCCGTGCAGAGCCGCCTGCTCTACAGGTACCCCTACCGCTTGCCGTCTAACTTCCAGATTAGTTTGAGTGGGCCGGGTTTCTTGAGGGGACCCCGTAGAGAATCTTCTGCAGGGCAAAGGAAAGGGGGGCGGTTGGACGGGGGGCTCAAAGGCTCCAGTGGTACTTTGAGGATCCAGACGGATAACCCCCGGGCCCGGCAGAACCACTTCCTCAAGCTTTTAAAATTGGACTTTGAGGGTGGTGCCCATTTCTATCGAGAAGGTGGTGGTTTGGGCAGCGCCATCGGAGGTAAGGTAGAGTCTCGCAAAGGCGGTGAGCTTAAAGCGGCGGGTGACGCTTACCACCGATTCGTGGTTACCCGAGAAGGTCCAGGATGTGGTATCATCTTTCTGGGTGATTTTAAGGGTAAGGCTATCCTGAAGAGTAAAGGTAGGGTTCTGGTGTCGATTTTCTTCAATAAAAGGAAAGGCCTTCCAGAGGGGGCTTTCCTTTTGTTGCCACCCTTTGTATAGGCTTGCTAAAAGGCTCTTGTCGCCGGGCCGACCGAAGCTAAGGCTCTGGGAGATGGCCCAACTATCGGAGCTCACCGAAAGCCGGCCTTCGCTCATCCCCTGATTGTTCTGGAAACCATAGAAGGTAAGCCGGTGAAAGAACGAAAAGCTCCACGTATCGATATGATAATCCACAAAGGTACTGGAACCTTCGATACCGTAATTAAAGCTATCGTCCCGGTACCAGCTAAACAGAGGCACCATGCCATAGGCGCCGAAAAGGTTCGTAGCCGCCCAGCTCAGGTTTCCGGTTAGGTAATGCTGGTCAGAAAAGGTGTCCAGGCGTTGCGTTAAGGTACGGCGTATGCCTATCGTGGTGGTGGTGGGTCTAAGAAGCGCCCAGGGGGAGGAGAGGGGCGCAAAGGAGAGGGAGGTTTCGAAACTGTCGATAAAGAGGGCCTGGGAAATTTCGGTGGGGAGCAGGGGTTGGGTAAAGAGCCCCTGAAAGGTGAATGCCTGTTGAAGGTCCCCCAGGCTCCACAGGGGAAGGCTTATCCAGAGCGGCAGAGCCTGGGACAGTCCTTCCCCGGCGTAGAGGATGTCCGAGGGTACGTCCTGGCCCGCATCGGTCACGGTCCAGGAAAAACGGCGTTCTACCTTTGTGTTTAACCGGAACGACGGGCCTTGGATTGGGAGTTCAAGTCGCAGGTTGGTACTCGATTGGCTTGTATCCAGGGTCCGGGAAGTGACCGAAGAAAAGTTTCCTTCAAGGAGTACCCCCACGGGCTGGGTGGTAAGGCCGGTAGAGAAATTCCCCGTCAGGTTCCGGATACGGGCAGAACTTCCCCCATCGGGAATGAGGGGGGCAAGGCTTTCTTGCCAGGCAGAACCATAGGATGCCAGGGGGAAAAGGGTGTCCATCGTTTCTGTCCAGGTGGCACTGGCCCCCAGACTTATCTTGAAGGGGTCCGTGGTATGGGAAACGCTGCTTTTCCAACTGCGATACTGTTTAAGGGATTGGCGAAGGGTCCGGGCTTCTGCGTTCCAGTTGGCGAGGGCGGGGAGGCTCATCACCAGGCGCTGTTCTACCGCTTCTTCTTCTGGCTCGTAGCTAAAAATATTTTGAAGCTTGAGGGGGCCCAGGGGTAGGCCAAGACTGTGTCCCCCACCGCTGGTAAGTTCTGAAAGGTTTTGTTGCTGGGTAAGGCGAAGGCGGAACCAGCCACTGTTATCCATTCCGAGGATCTGGAGAGAAAAATTCCCCTGCCCTTGGAAAACCCTGTTTTCTATGGCGCGGGCTGACTCAAGGGCAGAAAGGAGGCTGCCCTGGCCAGTGAGGTTGAAGGAGGGATTTTCCAGGATAGGGAAAGCGCCCGCGGCAAGCACCACCCCCTTGTGGTTCCAGGCCCATTGGGCCGCAAGCTGTCCCGTAAGGGCCCAGAGGGGCTCTTCGAGGCACAGTTCATCCAGGCTGATGGCCCCATCGGGGATGGTAGTAGTAGCAGCGGGCTTGAGGTACCAGAGGAGGTAGTGGGTGTTGTTTCCGTCGCCGGTGGCGCTCGTATCGGTATTTGCTTCGCTTCCACTGCTTAAAAGGAGGTTTTCGGGCCGAAAACTTACGGTTGCCCCGGTTACCTTGCTCCCATCCACGTACACGCCAGGGGAGTCTCCCTGGTAGCGAACCAGGACCTGTTGCCACTGGTCTGCCGAAAGGGCGCTCAGGGGAAACTGTACCTCCAGGACGGCGGTGCGGGGAGATCCGGCTACATCGGGCCCCGGCCCCACGATAAGGTGGAAGGTCCCCTGGTTCAGATTGCTTTGCTCGGACTCTGTGGTTGCTGTGGGTCCCTTTACAAAGAAACTTACCGCTTTGTAGTGGTGCAGGGGAAGCAGCGGGAGCCGTCCATCTGCCCCGGGAAAGGTGCGGCTTCCCGTGGGGGCCGGATCGGGGCTTTCCCACTGAAGGTGCAGGACCCGCTGGCGGGACCCATCGCTGTGGAGCCGGTCAATCTGGCTGGGGAACTGGGAACGAAGCGAAGGGTCATACACCTCTGCCGCTGCTACCGCGGCGCCGCTCGTGCTGTCCTGGGCGGATATGATGGTAAGGGTGCTTTCGCTGCCACTGGTGGTTTCGATCGCCATGATGGGCCTGAGGGAACTCCCATGGATGATGAGGGGCCCCACGACAAGGCTAAAGGAAAGGGGTTCGGTGGGAGGGGCTGTCTCGGGAAGAAGAAGAATCCGGAAGGCCCGGGCGTTCTGGAGGACGCGTCGGTCCTCGTCGGAAAGGTTCACCGTGAGGGTGGTCCAACTGGTGGGGTAGCTCAGGGTTCCGCTTCCCCCTGACACCAAAAAGGTGGCTAGCTTTTTGGTGACTATCCGCTGCGGGTTTTCGGGATACAGTTCATCCTTGTCGGTGAGATCCCCCATCTGAAGGTAGACCTCTAGGTTTTGGGCCGGAGTAGCCCCGTAAAAATAGAGGGGCACCGTGATGGTTTTGGCGGTCTCAAGGACACTTGCCTTCTCTCCCAGTTCAACCTGAAAGCCCGTCCAGTAGTGGCTGGAGCTCAGGCTTGTCTCGGCCACCAAAACGGGCTCGTCCAGGCTTTTGTCGTATACGGGGTAGGGGCCGGAGACGCTAGAGACAAGCTGGTTCCCTTCCCATTCGATGGGAGTAAGGGTGCTGAGCCCGATGGCGCTCGTCTGGGTGTAGTTCCGGTACACCAGGGGTGCCTGACTGGAGGCTTCAAGGGAATTGCTGACCCATGAGGGCATGCTGTCGCTTTTTTTGATGGGAGTGGGGCTCTGGAAGTAATCATTCTCGTCGTAGCCATCATATTCCGTAATGGTTTCAGCCCCCTCCATACCCAGGACGCGGTAGAGCCCGGTGGTGTCGGTGTTTTTAAGGCCCAGGGCCCCGGCCAGCTGGATGCGGTGTTCCTGACTGGTCCAGCGGAGTTCTCCTCCCATGCTGATGGTACCTTCGTTGCTTTCGCCGGCCTTGCTGTAGGCGGCGGGATTAAGGTTCCATCGGGTCCCCAGGGCAAGTCGGGCCGCAAAGGACTCCGCCGGTACATATTCAAGCCCCACCGCCGCCGCAAGGCTTCCGAAGGTCCGTTCGGCGCTCCGGGAAAGGTAGGTAATGTGGATAAGTTCCTGGGAGCCCGGGGGACTTCCCAGGGTAACGGTTCCCGTTTCACTATCGTAGGTGGCAAAGCTGTCGAGGACCCCGTTCCGGTACACCTGGACGGAATCGGGGAGCACATCGGTGCCGATGGAAAAATTATCCTCCGCTCCATAGGAACGCACCTGGATTACCAGGTCCACGGGACTTGGGTGATAGCCAGGGAGGTACAGTTCGGGGGCTATTCCCACCAGGGGCCAGAGGGTGGCCGGATTCCGGCTATCGTAGGAAGTTCCGGCCTGAATAAGCTCGTAAAGGGGACCGCCCCGGGAACTTTCCCCGCTGCTCGATGGGGCGGAGAGGTTGCCCAGGACCTCCACGGATTCGAAGGTATAGTCCCGGCGGGCCGCGCCGGTGCTGGCACTTACCAGTTCGGGCGTTGCCTCCGCAGAGCCCAGGGCATAGCGGGAAAGCCGTTCAAAGGGAGAAAAGGTTCCCCGTTCCCAGATGACCAGGGCCGCTGTGCTGTTCCCATCAAGGAAAAGCGTGATGGTCCCCGGGATGTTGTCGGTATCCCCCGGTTTTTTCTCTTCCTGGCCGCACTGGGGGTAGTTGCGGAGGAGGGGAGGGGTTTTCGCGGCGGCGAGGGGCCCCGCATTGTAGGCGGCGCTGACATAGTCCTGGAGGGTCTTAAGGTAGAGCGAACCACCGGTGCTTCCATCACCATAGGTGCCAAGGCTGCTTTCCCAGGGGGTGCTCGAAGTGGCCGTGCTATACAGGATCGCCACTTTTCGGCTGGGGCTTGCGGTAAGCTCCAGAATACCATCCTGGGTGCTTACGGCGTATTCACTGGTTTTAAGTTCCCCCCAGCGTCTTCCCCGACTATCCCTGAGCGTTCCTGCTTCGTCTTCTATAAAGACCCGAACGTCTTTGATATTCGTGTCGGGAAGGACAAAGAAACGGCCCCGTACCATAGTATCCAGGCTGTAGGTGTTCTTCTGGACTTCCCGCCGACCCTGGTACCACTTTTCTTTGCGGACCGCCCCATCGTAGCGAAGGAGGCTATGGAGGTGGAGATTTCCCCATCGGAAGTGGCCATAGGCCCCAAAGGAGCTTGCGGAGTTACCCCCTACGTCCAAAAAGGGAAAGCTGGGAAAATCAAGGCCCCGGTTGCCAATCCCTACGTACTGGACTATCTCTTCCTCTGTGCCCTGATAGCCTGCCCGGTAACTGTTGGATGTGGAACCTTCGACAAATCGTCCTTCGATAAACCACCGATTATCGACCCAAAGACTCAGGGTAAGATCCGCCTTCTGGGAAAACAGGATGGGAGTCTCGGTGGCCGCTACCTGCCAGCCCAGTTTGGTAAGGGAAAGTCCCCATTGGGCCGAGAGGCTCCCTTCCCAGGACCCCGTTACAAAAAGATCTACCTTGCTGTTGTTAATATCCATGGAAAAGAATTCCGCCGGCGCCTCCGGAGAAAGGCCGGAAAGGGTGACCCTTCCGCCGGTGGCCATTGACGTTACCGGCGTGGTGCTCGTTGATGGTGTCGACGTGCTGGTTGCCGACGACGAAGAGGGGGTGGTATTTGTTTGTTCCGGGGAGGGCGCCGATGGTACCTCAGCCTCGCCTCCCGACGTTTCCTCCTGGGCCACAAGAAAGGGGAGAACCACAAAAAAAAAGAGGCCAAACCAGGTCTTTCTTGGGTAGGGGTGTCTTCGCAAACCTTCCATTGATAGTGTATAGTATATCCCAGAGGAAGCTGGGATTACCAGCAAGTGCCTATGGTTGTGTCTATGATTCAGGTGGTATTTGAAATACCGGATGTGCAAAACATAAAGGATAAGCGGCGCATTGTTCGTTCCGTAAAGGATCGGCTCCAGAGAAAATTCAACATGAGTGTGGCCGAAATTGACCTGCAGGATTCCCTGTCCTTTGCTCACCTTGGTGGGGCGGTCGTGTCGAATTCAAAGCATTTTGGAGAGTCGGTGCTCCAGAAGGCCTTTACCATGATTGAACAGGATGTGCCGGTTCGTATCCAGGATGTGCAAATTTACTCGGAGGAGTTTTAAGGTGAAAAAAAAGCGATGGGGTTTCCCGGCGGAGGGAATGGAATTTCTCCCCGGATCTCCCTGTGGGCCCTTCGGGCAGGGGGAGCGGAAGGGACCAGAAAAAAAGAGGAAAGGGACCCTTTTATTTGGCAGGGAAAATAAAGAAGGCTGGTTAGGCATGGTCCTTATGGTGACCCTTTTGTTGTTTTCTTCCTGTGTGGGGGTCCAGTCGAATATCACGATTCGCCAGGATGGGAGCGGTACGATACAGTTGGTGTATCAGGTAAGCCGGATGGTAGAGTCCCTGGGGAAATTAGACGGGAACGAACGTTTTCTGCCCTTCCCGGTAGGGAAGGTCGATTTTGAACGAACCGTCACCCGAGTGCCGGGCCTTTCGCTCCGTTCCTACAATACCCGGCAGGATGAAAAAAATATCACCGTCCTGGCGGAGCTGGCCTTTCAGAACCTGGATGCCCTCAGGGTCTTTCTTGATTCCACCGGGCGGCTCGTATCTTTCTCTGACGAGGCCGATCAAAAGCGCCTTGTCATCCGGCTTGCCCCGGGGCCGGCTACGACCGATCCGGACATACAAAACCTGGTTCGCTCCGTTTTTGAGGGCTACGAAATAGGCCTCACTATTACGACCCCCACGGTTCCCAGTTACGAAGGGCGGGGTATTGGAAGGGGAAAGGTGGGCACCCTGAGCCTCTCGGGCCTGCGTCTTACTTTTACGGCCCCGACGGCGGACATTCTGCTTGCCCCTGAGGCAGTAGAATACAGCCTGTCCTGGAAATAACACGAAGGGCCCTGTTTCTGGTGGGTGGTCCTCAGCCTCTAGAGGGGTCTTCTGGAATAGGACCGGGAGAAAGGTCCGGGCGGTGGCTGTATCTCTGATGTGAGGTTTGAGAAAGCCGGAGGCGCCGCTTTGCGTTCCTAAAAGAGTACTTCCTTTTCTTCGCCTGTCTGTTCTCCTAAGGCCCGAATAATAAATCTTCCCTTGAGGTTTTCAGGAACAGTAATATCCAGAACAAGGGGATTGGACGGCAGAGGTCCCAGCACAAACCGGGCAGTGTGGGTATTCATAAACGTTACCGGTACGGGGGAACTGTATATCTCGAGTCTCTCCCCGGCGGGGGACCTTGCCTCGAGGAGTATCGAAATAAGCGTAGGAGTCCCTGTACAGGTTACGCTGAGAGAGAGGGTTTTTTCATCAAAAAAGGTAATCGTGGTGAGCCTTGTCTGGAGGATGGTTGAGGATACGGGACCACTTCTGTATTGAATGGTCCCTGTCCCATCGATTCCCCGGGCTGGCTGAGTTTCTCTGGCTTGATCCGATTCGACGCCTGCCAGCTCTTCGCGGTTTGTGGATTCCCCCGCAGGGAGTAATCCAGGTTCTGACCTATTGGGAAGCCCATGCATGGCCCCTGGAACTCCAGGGTAAGGAAGGAACGGTAGGGAAACCATCCCCGGCGAAAAAGAGAGGATGCCCGTCATGGCAAGGATGGCGAGCGGTAAAGCGAGCTCTAAAGGGAAACGGCAGGCGAGGGAATACCGTTTTGGGGGGTAGCTCAGGAGGATGAGGCGCTTTAGCAGGAGGAGCAGGGGAAACACAAAAAGGGCAAGAAGGATGTTTTCTCCCAGCCCCGGGGAAAGGAGGTGGTGGGCCAGGGTTGTTTCCTGTAGCGTGTAGGTCGTATACAGGATACGGCCAAACTGCAGGGGAGCCATGATAAGGGCAAGTCCGTTAAGGACGGGATGTTTCCAGACACTGGCGAGAAAAACCCACAGAAAAAACCAGAGGATGGGTAAAAAGAAGGACACATCGAGGGAGACCGCCACAAGGGAAATGACAAAAAGAAAAAAAAACGCCCCATGACCGTAAAACTCAGCCCTCCGGGGTACATGAACACCACTGAAAAAAGAAAAAAGGCCAAGGCTTACGGCGGTGGCAAGCAGGATTTTTAAAAGGGCCGGCGGATAGGGGGAATTAAAATTCCACAAAGATATAAAAAATGAACTTCCCCAACAGAGGACCGCAAAGACAAGGTAATACAATAAAAGCACCCAGGAACGACGAATAAAGACAATCCACTGAACCAGGAGGCTCTGTCGGTAGATGATGGAATAGCTTCCCACAAAGCAGAAGAGCGCAAAGAGCAGCACAAGCAAAATATGGACCGTTTGTTTTTCTGGCAATATATACCATGTCCCCTGAAACGTTGGAAAGAGTGAATAGTGCTGATCCCGCTGGAGGTAGCTCCAGGAAGGATTTTCGAGTAATTCCTTAAAAAAGGAAAGCCCGCGGCTCGTAGTAACCGGTCCCAGTGCGGTTTCTAAAGCGGAATGACCGTTCTGGGCTGGCAGTGGGGCATGGGTTTCTTCTGCGGTAGGAAATTCAGAGGCTGTACCTCCCCTGCCGGGAAGCTCGATAGGAAGTTCGATGAGAAGGCCATCAATGCCTGCTTCTGCCATAAGGCCCATCCGGGGGTCGCCGGTGATAAGGCCTAATTTATACAGGATGGTGTAGGGTGTTGGTAGGGTGCTGAGAAGCCCCGCCTTCTTTAGAGAGTGAAAAACCGCTGCCAGGAGCTGACTTGAGGCAAGGGCGCCAGAGCTTCCATACTGAAGGGTCAGTTGAGTGGAGAGAGGAGAAAAACTCAGGTAGATAAGGCTTACCGCCTCAGGATCCTCAAAACGATCCAACAGGGCCTGTAAACCCCGATATGGTGGGGGGGGATCAAAGAGGGTGGCGCTGGCCTGGTCGAGGGAGAGGGGTTCTTCTTCTCCTAAGAAGGCAATCAGCAATGACACTCCCGGCCGGATATTTCCCTGGTGAATCTGATATAAAAGGAGGGTAAGGAGGTCTTTCCCCTCTGGATCTGCGAGGGAACAGGCGAGTACCAGGGTTCGGGAAGAAAGAGAAGCCCCTGCCGAAGGAATCGGTACCAGGAGGGAACTGCCAAAGCTCCCGTACTCTTTAAGAAGATCTTGAACTTCCACCGAAACGCCCCAGGCCCGTAATTTCTGGTGGAGTGCCCCTGTGGCGTTTCGGGCTTCTTGTCTCCTTTCAAGGGAAATAGCAGAAGATGTATGCCCTCCCTGAGGGAAGAGCTCGGAGAAGGCTCCTGGCGTGTTAAAAAAGAGGAAGCTTCCTGTCCACAGGATCAGCATGTTGCGCCAGATACGGGATCTGTTCATTACTCCTGTACCATAATCGGCTGAGAAAATTCGGTCAAGGTCAGAATCAAGGTGACAGAATGGGGTTCTCCCGTTATAATAGGGGTATGCCAAGTCAAGAAAAGAAAACCGTGTTGGAACTTCCCCTTAAGGTGGTGCTTACCGAAGAGGGAACGACCGTATTTATTAAACAAAACAAGAAACTCGCCCGCTTTAAGTTAGCGGATAATGTGGAAGAATATGGTCTTTTGCTCGATAAATTTGTTCCTGCGGCGATTCAGCGGATGCTCCTTATCGATTATATTTCCAAGATTGAAATTGCCCGGGCGGAGTTTGTATCCCGCCGTCAGGAAATCATGGATCTTTCCAAACTTATCGTGTATAGCCTCCTCTATCGGCAATACAATAATGTGCTTTTTTCCAAGCTCCTTTCTTCGGAGGTGATAAAGCGCTGGAACCGGATGAACCCTTCTTCAATCATTGATGAAAAAACCCGTTTTAACGAGTCCTTCCTTGCAAGTTACCTGAAAGAACGGGAAAAGCAGGTCCAGGAACTGAAGGATGAAATTCTGTCCCCCATCCGGACCGCGATAATGAAGAACCCCAATCTTCTGCCGGAAGAGAAAAACGTCCAGCTTTTTTTGAGCGAGAAATTTCTTAACAATCTGCGCTCGGTGATCTGGTTTATTCTTACCAAATTCAGGGGGGTAGAAAATTTTGATACCCTCATCCGGGATATCCGGCATACCCTGGCGGAATATATGGAAAAGGGCCGGATTGCCGAATACATGGCCTTGATGATTATAGAGCTCGCGGTGAATGCGGAAAACGCTAACCTCCGGCGCCAGGCGAATATCCTGTACCGGGGGGCGGTGGATCCCAATGCGGTCCTGCTCGATCAAAACATCCGCAACCGGGTAATTGAAGAGCTTATCCGCAACGAGGAACTGGTCTATGTGTCGTGGAAGATTGGGGGCACCCGAACCTCTATCGGTACCCAGGGGAAACTCCAGGTAACCCTGTACAACAAAGAAGCGGAGTACGAAGTCATAAAAGAAAGTATCGATTCTAAAAAATCGGCGGACCTGAAGCGAAAGAGCCTCTTTGATTTTTACCGGGAAATTCCCGAAGGGGGAACCGATACCGAACTGGGCCTCTATTATCTTTCTTACTTAAGTGAGGCCTGTGAGAAGGTGAATGTAAAATTTGAGTCCGTGGTAAGCCAGATTAAGGCCTCCGATACCACGATCATCACCTTGAGCTTTTATCTCTGAAAGATGCTTCTCTGAAGGGGCATAAAATCCGCCTCTCATAAAATCCGCGGCGAGGACCCTGTTGGTTATCCGCCGGGAGAAGACCCTTTTGGGATGGCACTCCTCTCTGTTTTTTGGGGTACCGGAGGGTTTCTCCCTTTACCCCTCCACGTGGCGGTCAGGAATGCCCTGGGGGCTTTTCCCGGATCGGGCAAAGTCCTCTGACCAGTAGAGGGAACAAAAACAGTGGCCATACTCTTGAATATCCGGCCGGGCATAGATACAGGGACAAATGATGGGTTGGTCCTTTTCCCGGCTTCCTTCGCTATCCCGGCAGGGGCAAAGAAAGTATCCGTATCGATTCCAGTTTACCATAAGCCCCGTGACGAGGTCCTCGTACAACGCCGTATCCTGGCTCAACACCCACCCCTGTTTTTGGGCCACCATCTCCGTAAAACGACGGACCTCTTCTTTGTTTTTTTCCTTCATGGTCTATTCCTTACTTTACCGATGGGGTCTGTGCCTTCAGGGGACCTCTCTTCTCGTCGAGGGCCTTCCCCTTACTGGTCTAATAGGGCTTTTCGCCATTCCGCTTCCACAAAACCTACCAGGGCCTTTTTCCCATCAATCACCAGAAAGGGAAAGGAGACCGCCTGGTTGAATTGGGAGCGAAGAGCCTCTTTTATCTGGTTTTTTACTTCCAGGGGAAGGAGATCCACATGGACGTACTTATGGCTAATCCCCTGATTTTTAAGGAATTCCAGGGCCCTTTTACAAAAACCACAGGTAGAAAGGGCGTATACTTCTACCTGATGAGCCTGGCGGGGACCTTCTACGGTGGTGTAGGTGATATAGTCAAACATAGCCTGCGCTCCTTATACTGTAAGGATACTGTCGTCAAAAAAAAATGGCAACCCTTTGGGTCTCTGTGCTACGGAATGTCGGGGTTTCCCTCGGCGTCTGAATGTTTTCCTGAATGTTTCCCGGTAAAGAGATGTTTCTCTTGCGGGAAGGGACAAAAAGCGGCTATAGTACCAATAGCCTGGGGCTACACAAAGGTCGGTGTGTTCCCTTTTGGAAGGGGCCCATCGAAATAGGGAACCGGTATGGTGGGGCGAGGAGATGCTCAAAATAAAACGAGGAAATAGGATGATTACCCTTCGGAGGTTCAAGGAAATCGCAGGGATACTGGGGTGTCTCTTTTTCCTTTTTGCCTGTTCAAGTCAGCCTCCTCGTATCGAAGGGGTTCGTCTCCGCCTAATATATGCGCAGAAAGAGGGAAAAATTGAAGAATCCCTCAGTCTTTTTGTTGCCCCCGCCGATGATGATGGCTTTGAGGATCTGGAAGAACTGTACCTGATTCATGATGAAAGTCAACTCTACTGGAAACTTACTCGTCAGGACTGGCTGAGCATCGAGGAGGGGGAGAATTCGCCGGGGGCGCTGCGTCCCCCCCCAGGGGAGCCTTTGCTGGAAGGACTGGCCGCCGGTGAAGCAGAAGCGCCCCCGGTGGTGGGGGGCGGAGAAAAAAATGCCTCTCCCCCGTCTTCCCAGGGACCCTCGCGAAGGGTATGGATTGGGAGCCATAGAATTCAGATGTATCCTTCGGGGCCGCTCCCCCGGGGCCGTTATCGAATAATCCTCCGGGATAAGGGGGGAGAGCAGGTAGAGCGGTCTGTGGGACTTGATGCGCCCCTTACGCCGGTGTCTGCGTTTCCTCAGCTTATTTTAGATAGGGGAAGTTACCGCATCGTTTCAAGCTATCCTAAGAATGATCTTGTCGTATATGATCAGGATCTTCGGATTATTCGAACCGTACCGTTGAGCCATGCCCAGGGGGCTTTCAGGGATCTGGGCTTCCCTGGTTCTGCCCGGGCCGTGGCGCTCTGGGCGGAGGATCCCGATAGGGGTATCGCTGCTCTTACCAGCATCCAGGGCCTCCCTTAATAGGAGTAACCATACGAGGTAAAAAGATATGGAACAGGGACAAGAAAGAGAATCTTTTTCCTATCCGCAGGAAAATTCTGAAGAAGAAAAAAGGGGTCCTTCTCCCGATAGGGCCCAGTGGCGAAGGGTACGGAGCTTTGTGCTCCGGGCCGGCCGTATGACGGCGGCCCAGGAACGCAGTTATACCGAGTTGGCGCCCCGTTACTGCATCCCCTATCAAAAGGGTCCTGTTGATATGGCTTCTCTGTTTGGGAATACCAATCCCGTGACCATTGAAATTGGTTTCGGGATGGGGGATGCCACAGCCCGCATCGCAGAGGCCCATCGGGAATGTAATTACCTCGGTATCGAGGTGCACCGCCCCGGGGTGGGGAAGCTCCTCTGGGAAATCGAACAACGGCATCTTGAAAACATACGGATTATTGAACACGACGCGGTAGAAGTGCTTATGGATATGATCCCGGACCAGTCGGTGGCGGCGTTCCATATTTTTTTCCCCGATCCCTGGCCCAAAAAACGGCATCACAAGCGGCGACTCATCCAGCGGCCCTTTACGGATCTGTTAGTCCAGAAACTAAAAACCGGCGGCTATGTGTATATGACCACCGATTGGGAAGACTATGCATACTGGGCCCTGCGGGAATTCTCTGCGACCCCGGGGCTTTTGAATCCCTATTGGAAGGCCGGAGAAGCGGAGGCGGAAAACGGGTTTGCCCGTGGACAACAGTGGCGCCCAGAGACTAAATTTGAAAGGAAAGGAAAAGCAAAGGATCACCGCATATGGGAACTGTACCTTATCAAGGGGACCTCTTTGGAGACTCAGAACTGAGGGGGGGCGAGCTTTCGCCGCCTGACCGGTCCCAGGGCCGCCCTCAAAAGGGAAAAAATGCCCCGTCGGTGGGCGAGACTACGTCGCCAGAAAAGAACCGCGGGTTGGGAGAAGAGCCTGTGCTTTCGGGAAAGGACCCCTTGGCTGGGAAGGGGCCTCCGTTGTCGGAGAGGATCCCGTCGGCGCAGGATTTGTCTCAGGGAGAAGGAAAAAAACAGAAAGAGAAGAACCCTGGGGCTTCTTCGGAGGAAAAAGAGGGGCGTTCCGGGCGGGTTGCCCAGCTGGAAGCTCTCATCAGACATTATCAGGAAGCCTACTACAATGGGGAAGGGGAAATTAGCGATGCCGAATTTGATGCCCTCTGGGATGAACTTAAGGCGCTGGATCCAGAAAATCCCCTGTTTACCCAGATTGGTCAGGATAGTACCGATGGCTTTCCCAAGGCGGCCCACCGCATCCCTATGGGGAGCCAGGAAAAGGCCGCAAGCCCCGAGGAGTTTATCGCCTGGGCCCAGAAAATTCGGGCTCCCCGCTATGTGGTGCAGTATAAACTTGATGGGGCAAGCCTGGAACTGCAGTACGATGAGGGTCGCCTTGTTCGGGCGGTTACCCGGGGGGATGGTCTTGTGGGGGACGATATCACCCCCAATGCCCTCAAAATGAAGGGGGTTTTGCCTGTCCTGGATATTCCTTTTTCGGGAGGTATTCGGGGCGAAGTGCTCATGCCCCGGCCGGTCTGGAAGGAGAAATATGCCGACAAGGCAAACTGCCGCAATGCGGCCAACGGTCTTATGCGACGAAAGGATGGGACCGGCTGCGAAGACCTGGAAGTGGTGTGCTATGATGCGGCGGATCCTGCAAATGATCACTATTTTGAAAACGAAGAAGAAAAGATCGCCTGGCTTGCGGCCCGGGGCTTTCTGGTGCCCCCTACCAGGGTGTTCTCTCGCATCGAGGATATCATTGCCTACCGAAACAAGATCAGCCAGGAACGGGAAACCCTCCGGTACGATATCGATGGCCTGGTGGTAAAAGACTGGGTCACCGACATGGCGGACCTCCGCAAGGCCCGACCGGAACGGCAAATTGCCTTTAAATTCGAACTGGAAGTGGCGATTTCGGTGTTAAAGGCCGTGGAATGGAGCCAGTCCGGGGCCACCTATACCCCCATTGGGATCATCGAACCGGTTCGTCTTGCGGGAACCACGGTGCAGCGGGCGAATCTGAATAACCCCGACATGATCCGTTCCCTGGGGCTTAAAATTGGAAGCCGGGTTCTGGTGGTAAAACGGGGCGAAATCATCCCTAAGATTGAAGGCCTTGCCCCTGGCGAAGAGTACCGATCTCCCGAGGGTCTCCAGGAAATTGAACTTCCCCGCCACTGCTTTACCTGTGGGACCGCCCTGGTGGACGGGGGAACCCAGCTCTACTGCCCTAACAAGAACTGTCCTAAGCGGATCCATCATCGGATAGAAAAGTGGATCTCGGTCCTGGAGATCCGGGAATTTGGGGAAAAGCTCCTGGAACGGCTCTACGAAAAGGGCCGGCTGAGCAGCATTGCGGACCTGTACACCCTGACCACCGAAGAACTCGAGGCCCTCGACAGGATGGGAGAACTTTCTGCGGCCAAGGTGATTCGGAATCTCCGGACTCCCCGGGAACTACCCCTTACCACGTTTGTCGCCGGTTTTGATATCGAAGGTATCGGAGAACTCATTATGGAGCGGATCGTGGCGGCGGGATTCGATACCCTGGAAAAGCTTCGGGCCGCCACGGTACAGGATCTCTCTCAGATTTATGGGGTGGGGGAGATCCTCGCCCGAACCCTGGTGGAAGGCCTGGCGGAAACAAAAGAAGACATGGATCGGGTCCTGGCCACAGGCCTGGTGCGTATTGCTCCGCCTCCCCATCCGGATACCCTGCCCCTGCGGGGCTATTCCTTTTGCTTTACCGGCGAACTGGTGAGCATGAAGCGGAGCGCCGCAGAAGAACGGGTAAAAGCCCTGGGAGGGCAGGTCAAAAGCTCGGTGGTGAAGGATCTGTCGTTCCTGGTAACCAATGATCCCGGGTCGGGGTCGACAAAAAATCGGAAAGCCCAGGAACTGGGAATTCCGGTCATCGATGAGGCCGCCTTCCTGGCAATACTCCAGCGGCCAGAAGAGATAGGGCGGTACCGAAGGCGGTAAGGGGAGCCCTGCGAGAGGGGCTTCCGTGGTTGTTTGGTTTACAAGAGGGATTTTTGTTGTAGGGGGCTTCCCCGAGGGGTGTGGGGTGAAAGGGAGAATCAAAGAAGGAAGGGCCTATGCAAAGAAAAGGTGGCCAGCGAAAAGTTCAGATTCCCTGGATTTTTAAAAAGGCAGGACGGATCATATTTTTTTTCTTTTTGCTCGTACTTCTCCTATTGTTTGTGGGAGCCGCTGTGGTGTTCTGGTATCAAAAACAGGTAATCCATTCCCTCGAAACCAGGATTGAAGAAATACAGGCTACCACCATTCCCCTTCGTTTTATGTTGATGAGCCGCAGCGATACGGAAATTGCGGCCCGTTTTCGCTTTTATACTCCCCAGGGAAAAGAAATTGCCAGTTTTGAACGATCCTGGCGGGGGAGTGAACTCGTGATCGATTCCCTGGTGGTCCCCGTCGGAAAGCAGTATTTCGTGTTCCCCTTCCGGGTTTTTACCGATCAAATAGCTCCCCGTTCGGGGACCCTCTTGTTCCAATACTATGATTATGAGGGGTTCCCGGGTATTTTTGAAAGCCCCACCTTAAGCGCCGAAAGCCGGCGGCTCCTGACGGTGCTTTTTCAGCGCCTCAAGGTCAGCGAAGGCCTTTTGGGAACCAGTCGGGATGGGGACCTTTCTCAACGCTTTAGTAAGATCTTTGGGAACGCGGTCCATGATATTCGACAATTGCGTCCCTTTGAAGTAGGGGTGGTGTACGCCCTGGTGGTCCACGCTGACGGGGCCCTCGAAATTGTGGAAGAATAAGCGCCGAGCCTTGGTCCCATGGGCCGTTCATGGCGCTGCTGTGGGTGGTCCTCGCGGTGGCTCAAGCTCTTTTCTGGACAGTATTCAGGTATGTTGAGAATGGCCATCAAAATAAAAAGAAAGGAGAACCGGTTCTGACATGAATACCTTTGAAGGAATCCTCCAGTCCAGTCCCAGTACAGGTACGCCCCTCGAGAATCAGGGGTTTTTTACGGTGATAATCACCATTTCCCGCATTTTACTCTTTCTCTTTACGACGGCGGAGGGCCTCGTCATTGTGGGGTTTGTGGCGTTGGGCTTCTTCATAATGCGATTCATGAAAGAAATAAAAACCCAGCACCTGTTAGCCCTTGGGACGGGGAAACACTTCTCTGTAAAAGAGGGGATTTTTCTTTTTTTCAGTACCCTTCTGGAAATGATAGGGCGTCTTGTTATGGCCCTCCCTACCTTGCTGTTGTTGGCGGCTATCGGTCTTTCTTTTGTGGCGATAGGAAAAACCATAGAACAGGTTGATGCAGTATTCCAGGCTCAACAGCGTATCCGGGAACTACAAACCGTGTTAAAACACCTGGAAGGTTCCTTCCGGGTAGCAGAGGTTACGGTCCATTCAACAAAAGGGGGAATCATGCGGTTTTCGGTGGATTTTTACAATCCCGCCCAGCCTACCACCCCCGCGGAACACCGGGAGTTTGAGCTACCAGGACAGGAACTGTTTATCGATGCTATTGTGTGCAACTTTGATTATTCGGAAATTGCGGCGGGTCGGAAAATTAACCTCGCTATCCCCTATCGCCTTTTTAGCGATGTGGTTCCCCAGGTTGAAGGAATACCCCTGGGTGGTCTTGATGCCCGGGGGGTCCCCTACATGTACTATCGTTCTGACGAAGATATTTACGGTATAGCTCCGGCCATCTATCGGGAACGACTGGTAGAACTCATGGAACTGCTCCGCAGTGACAGCCGTTCCCGGCCCGCAGGGATCGTGCGTTCCCTCTATGGAAGCGCCATCCATAAACGGGTAAGCGCCGGCTCTCGCTATGAAATACGGGTAGAACAGACAGGGGGTCTTACCCTGAAAGAAAAATTCCCCTTTTAGAAACGTTTAAGAAAGGCAATCTTAACAAACGGAACCGTAATCCTATGCAGGACCTTCTCCAACAAACGAATCTTCCCATTGTTCCCCACCTGGCGGATGTGTGCCGGGGGGTGCAAGAGACGGGCTTTCTAATCCTTGAGGCCGCGGCGGGGAGTGGAAAATCAACCCTCGTGCCCCTGGCCCTTCTGGAACGGGGCCTTCCTTCTTCGGGCGAAGGTCCGGCAATTCTTATGCTTGAGCCCCGTCGGCTTGCGACGGTGGGCATCGCCCGTCGAATGGCGGACCTTTTAGGAGAAGAGGTGGGCCAAACCGTGGGTTATTCGGTCCGGCTTGAACGGAAAGTAGGTCCCCATACCCGCATTGAGGTGGTCACGGAGGGACTTTTTATTCGTCGTCTTCAGGACCAGCCGGACCTTCCGGGGGTAGAATATGTGATCTTTGACGAGTTCCATGAGCGTTCTGCCGCTACGGACCTGGCCTTTGCTCTGGTGATGGATCTTATCCGAATGGGCCGGAATCTCAAAGTTCTTATCATGTCCGCCACCCTCGATGGGACCCAGCTTGAAGGGGTTGTCCGGCCCCTTTTGAATGTCCCTGAGGACGAATCCCTGGTGCATGTTTGTCCCGTGGCTCCCTATCCTCTCGAAATCTCCTATCGGCCCCTTCCCCATCGGGAGCCCCTGGGGATAGAAACGGCGAGGGTAGTACAAGAACTGCTCGCCCTCGAGGGCCTTCCCTCGGGACAGACGATGCTCGTTTTTCTTCCGGGAAAGGGAGAGATTGAGCAGGCCCGCGGGGCCCTCTGGGATTTTCAACGGGAAGGGATGATAGGGGAGGACATCGAAATTCTTCCTCTCCATGGAGGCCTTTCCCTTGAAGAACAACGAAGGGTGCTTACCCCCCTTTCGGAAGACCAGCGCGATATCACCAGGAAGGGGAGAGAAGAACGGGTTCGAAAGAGGTCCCCCCTGGCTCGTCGGCGGATTGTGCTTTCCACGAATATCGCCGAAACGGGCCTTACCGTCCCCGGCGTTTTCTTGGTGGTGGATACGGGCCTGGTGCGGCTCGAGCGTTTCCATCAGCCTACGGGGATGAACCGGCTTTCCTTAGAGGCGGCCAGTGAAAGTTCCATAGCCCAGCGGGCCGGCCGGGCTGCCCGCCTGGGACCAGGGCGTTGCATCCGGCTCTGGGATCCCGCAGAGCCGAGACCGGCTGTCACGGAGCCGGAGATTCTTCGCACCGAGCTCAGTGGCCTTGTTCTGGAGTCCTGTTTGTGGGGGGCGACTCACCGGGAGGCCCTTCCCTGGCTTGAGTTGCCGCCCCAGCGAACCTGGGACCAGGGACGAGAACTCTTACAGGAAATCGAGTTTATTGGTCCAACCGGCGAGGTGTTGCCGTCGGGCCGTCGAGCCGCTCATCTAGGGCTGCACCCCCGGCTTGCGGCCCTCGTGTTAGCGGCCGAAACGTTGCAGATCCCGGCGGAGGGGTGCCTCCTTGCGGCCTTCCTTTCTGAACGGGATGGGTCGGGGATACCCGATGAAAACCTGGAGCTTCGCATAGGGATGCTCGAAAAGAGCGTTACGGGCCTTCGAAAAGAACAAACGGGGTCCCTCTTTCGGGACTCTGGTATCGACGGGGGGACCGAAAAGGAAACCCTTCAAAAAGTCATGGCCGTATCGGATAACCGGGCTAAGCCCTGGGTGGAACGGACTATTGAAATAGCCCGGGACCTGTACCGGCGTCTTGGCCCTGATGGTTCTTCCTTTTCTGTAGACAATGCAGGGAATGATTCCTGGTTGGGAAGGCTGCTGGTTCAGGCCTTTCCTGATAGAATATGCCGCCAGGTAGAACAGGGCTGTTTCCAGTTTCCCTCCGGGCGTCAGGCCCGTCTTGAAGGTTCCCTGGCTACCGCCCTGTGGCTGGTGGCCCCCGAGGTTGATGCGGGGCTTCGCCTGGGTCGCATCCATCTGGCGGTTTCCCTTTCGGAAGAGGAGGCCCTCCGGGGCTTGCATCCCCTGGTACGGCGGACCACGGAACTGGTGTGGGATGGCCTTGTCCCCCGGACGGCGGAAACCCTTTTGGCGGGTCGCCTGGTGATTCGGGAAGAACGCCGCAAAAGTACCACCGTGGAGGTCATCGAAGCTTTGCCGGTACTTCTGGAACGGGAGGGCCTGGGGGTGTTGCCCTTCGATGATCTGGATGGGGCGCCTCGCCGTTTCCTGGAGCGGCTTCGGTTTTGGGCCTCCCATGGGGGACCGGTAGATTCTCTCCTCTGGGAAGAGCGGACCCTTGTCGAAGAGGCCCCCCACTGGCTGGGGCCCTATGTGTGGGCGGGCCGTACCGAAGGGGAAGGCCCCATCATCGATGGAGAAGCTCTCCTCCTGGCCCTCCAGAGTCGCCTGGGGTGGGAACTCCTCCCGATTCTGGACAGGGAAGTGCCCGAATACTTTAGGACCCCCACCGGTCGGCAGCGCCGTATAGAGTATGGGGATGGCACACCCCGTCTCCATATCCGGATTCAGGAAGTGTTTGGCTGCGGTGCTTCGCCCCGTATCTGTGGGGTGCCCCTGGTGTTTCACCTCCTTTCGCCGGCCCATCGGCCCATTCAGGTTACCGATGATCTGGAACGCTTCTGGAGCGGTTCCTATAGGGAGGTTCGTAAGGAAATGAAGGGGCGCTACCCAAAGCATTTTTGGCCCGAGAATCCCCTGTGTACAGGGGAGGACGAACAGAAAAAAACAAACTAACTCCTCTTACCTTTTCTTGCCCCAGCATACAGTGAGGGGGTCGGGCCCCCTCCTTTTTTGCCTCAATCAAAGGGAGGATCGGGTTCTTCCCTTTTTTGGTGATACATGCCGAGGATGGCTGAACCGACTACCGCTACCAGAATGATGGGCCCCCCTGCAAAGGCCCCAGGACCGGGAAGTTCGCCGGTTACCAGAAAAACCCAGACCGGATTCATCACTGGCTCAATCATGGCAATGAGCATCGCCTGAAGGGCAGAGACCCTCCGGATACCATAGGCAAAAAGGAGCGATGCAAGGCCAATCTGAAAAATTCCCAGGGCAAAGAGCGCCCCCAGGGAAGACCAACTGAGGATCGGCGGATTCCAGAAAAGAAAGAAAAGGCCTGCGAGGGCGGTTATTCCATGGGAAAGGAGAAGGGACCCTTCGGGGTTCCCCTCTTTTTGGAGCCGCATATACACCGAGTAGAGGGCAAAACAGACTCCCGATACGAGGGCCAAAAGGTCCCCCAGGGGAGAGCCCCCTGCGAGGCCTTCACTGAAAAAGAACACCAGTCCTATCATGACAAGAACCATCGCAAGCCCGTGTTCCCATCGCGGTTTTTCCCCGGCGATTTTCCAGCCAAAAAGAGCGGCCCAGATGGGGGCGGTATACTGCAGCACAATGACATTGGCCGAGGCGGTAAGCTTATTGGCAATGACAAAAAGAATCATGGTCAGGGCGTACCAGAGGCCTGCCAAAAAGAGGGGACCCTTTAGAAAGAGGAAAAAGCGAGAGGATAGGAAGGAACGCTGCTTTCCCGGTGAAGGGTTCCCCACGGATGAAGGGGCTGTATGAGAGGAAGGGGAGGTAAGGGAAGAAGGGGCTGTCGATTCGTTATTTTTTATGGTTTCTTTTTTTGATAACCCAATGCCGCCACTTATCAAAATGAGGAAAAAGGCTATGGCACTCCGTCCACCGGCGATGATCATAGGATGCCAGGGAATAAGTTTGATTAAAAGTCCTGAGGTACTCCACAGAAGGGCACAGAGGGCGATAGCTCCAATGCCCGTAAGCTGTTCTATCTTGTTATTCTTCATGATAGGGCCATAGTACCCAAAACTTCCCGCAAGGTAAACGCCGTCGGACTGTGGCTATGGCTTAAGCCTTCTCCGTCTTATGCCGATACAAAAGGAGGAGGAACGGCGGTGATTCGAGGATGGTATACCGGTGCAAGCGGCATGACTGCCCAGCAGTACCGGCTTGATGCGGTGGCCAACAATCTGGCCAATGTGGATACCGATGGGTATAAAAAGGATGTGGCCATTCACAAGGCCTTCCCTGAGCTTTTATTGCGTCGGCTCAACGATGATGGGGTGTATCTACATCCCTTTGGTTCTGCCGATGCGGCTCCTATCATCGGTAAGATTGGAACCGGCGTCGAAACGAATGAACTTTTTACAATTTTTGAACAGGGGGCGTTAAAAGAAACGGAAAGTGATTTTGATGTGGCCCTGGATGGAAAGGGCTTTTTTACCGTGGCCACCCCCTGGGGAGAGCGGTATACCCGCAATGGTTCCTTCCAGCTTGGCAAAGAAGGCTATCTTGAAACCAAGGATGGCTATCCTGTTCTGGGTGAACATGGGCCTATCCGGGTAAAGGAACATAACTTCAAGATTGATAAGGATGGCCGGGTCTGGGTGAACGCGGAATATCCCGATGATCCAGAGGTGTTTACCTCCAAAGAGAGCAATACCTGGAGCCAGACGGTGCTCCTGGACACCCTTAAGATTGTGGAATTTGAGAACGATCGGTACCTGGCAAAGCAGGGAAACAGCCTTTACAAGGATACGGATGTGTCCGGCCCTGCCCGGATCATCGAAGAAGGCCGGCGCCCTAAGGTGATCCAGGGCTTTGTGGAAGCCTCGAATGTTAATCCCGTCATTGAAATGGTCCAGATGATCGAAGTAAACCGGGCCTATGAGGCCAATCAAAAGGTAATCCAGGCAGAGGACGGGATGCTCGGAAAACTCATCAACGAAGTAGTGCGGGTCTAAGAGGAGGTAACAGATGGTACGAAGCTTGTGGACCGGTGCTTCTGGCATGATTGGCCAGCAGGCCAACCTGGATACGATTTCCAATAACCTGGCCAACGTGAATACCTCGGGCTTTAAAAAGATGCGGGCTGATTTTGAGGACCTGCTGTATCAAACGGTGCGAACCGCCGGGACCCCTGCCACGGAGGATACGGTGGTTCCCGTGGGAGTCCAGATGGGTCACGGGGTAAAACTTGCGGCTACCCAGCGGCAGTTTACCCAGGGGGCCCTGCAAAATACCGAAAATGTCACCGATATGGCTATCCAGGGGGAAGGTTTTTTCAGGGTTCAACTATATGATGGGACCCTGGCCTACACCCGGGATGGATCCTTCAAGGTAGATTCCGATGGAAGATTAGTTACATCGAATGGGTATCACGTCCTGCCTGATATCGTGCTCCCCGAAGGGTTCCTCATCGAAACCTTAAGCGTTTCCCAGGACGGTCGGGTAACGGTGAAAATCCCCGGCCAGGACGATCCTATCCAGGTAGGGCAAATGGAACTCTATCGGTTCCCGAATCCCGTGGGACTTACGGCGATTGGGGAGAACCTGTTTAAGGTGACCAACGCCTCAGGACCAGCCATCGCGGGACGCCCTGGTTTTGATGGGATGGGAAAAATCGTGCACAAATTCCTTGAAATGTCCAATGTATCGGTGGTTCGGGAGATGGTAAACCTGATTGTGGCCCAGCGGGCCTACGAATTCAATTCAAAGACCATTCAAACCAGTGATAACATGCTGGGCATTGCCACAGGACTTAAACGGTAACCCTTATGCAGTCAGTTTCCCTTACATCACTGTTATACGAACAACCTTTCATAGGTAGCGGTGAACCCCTGGTCGAGAAAAAAGCGGAAAGCTCTGGGGGTTCCCCCTTTTCTGAGCTTCTTCTGCGGGCCCAGAAGGAAACCGAGGAAATGGCTAAAAAAGCCGCCCTTTCAAAGGCTGAATCACAGGGTTCATCCACGTCTCCCTCCTCAGAGGAGAAGCGCTCCCAATCTCCTGGGGTCCATATTGATAAAACGAGTAAACTCTACCAGGAATGCCAGGAACTGGAGGCCTTTGTGCTGAAGACCGTTCTCAACGGCCTACGAAAAACGGTAATGAAAAGTGAGCTTTTTGACACCGGTTTTGCCGGCAAGATGTACGAGGACATGCTCTACGATGAATACGCCGAAGAGCTTGCACAGAGTGGAGGTTTTGGACTTGCTGAACAGGCCTACCTTGAATTGACGGGGCAACGGGGGAAGGTTATAAATAAAACGATATAACTCAGAAAGGAGCGGCAGAGCGTGGCCCAGTATGGCAGACAGAAAATTCTCGGACGGATTGTGGTTCTCCTGGTTCTCATTGTGATTCTGGCACTCGGGGGAATAGTCTGGTTCGATTATCTCGGTGTAATCGATGCGAAGGCCTTTTTGCAACCCCTGTATCGGGTCTTGCGTCTTCCCACCCGAAGCCCCGGTGCAACGGGGGAGGCCCTGTCTCTCGATGCAGAACGGCTTGCCCTACGATTAGAAGAACTGGAACTCCGAAGTATCGAATTAGATAAGAAAGAAGAGGCCCTGAATAAACGACAGGCCGAGATTGAACAGATGGCCGCTGAATTAGAGGATCGCCAGAAAGCGTTAGATGAACGGGAAAAAACTTTTAACCTTACGGTACAACAGTTCGAAAATAGAAGGGTAAACGTCGAACAGAATTCCCGGTATCTGGTAGGGATGCCCCCCGATAAGGCGGTGAAAATCCTTATCGCGATGGATGACCAGGATATCATCGACGTATTCCGGATGACCGAGGAGATTGCCCAACGAGAAGGAAAGCAATCCCTGGTGGCGTACTGGCTTTCCCTTATGCCCCCCGAACGGGCGGCGGAACTGCAGCGAAAAATGGCAGGGAAGCCCCGTTCGGTACCGTAACCCTCGGGGGCTCTGAGCTAAAAGGCGAGTCGCAGAAGACCCTTCGTGGGCCGGGGAAGATGCCATGCGTAGAAAGTAAAAAAGCCCGCAAGCAAAGGGAGGCGGAACACGGAAGGAGGTTTATCCGTGGTAAGTGAAGTAACCCAAACACAGGAACTGAAAGGGGGAGAACAGCCAGTCTCCTTTGGGGACATTCCCGTTTCAAAAAGCAAAAAAAAGGGCTTTGCTTCGCCCTTTGAAGGACTGTTGGCTACGCTATTGCAGGGGAAAAAGTCGGGTCTTGCTGGCATTCCCCAGGGTGAATCAAGGGTAGATGGTAGGACGCCCGCTGAAGGGACCGAAAAAGGAGAGAAACCCCTCGCTCAGGGAACTCTGGTTTCCAAAAAAGAAAGAAACAAGTTCTCCGCCGCTGAAGATGTAGCGACAAGTCAGAACCTTTCCCGGAAAGAAAAAAAACAGGCCCAGGAAAGGGAGCCGCGAAGCCTGGGCGGTGAAAGTGCCCTGGTATTTATGCCCGCGGCTTCCCGGAAATTCCTCGGCATCGAGGAAACGGGGGAGGGGGGAAGGGGGGCACCGGGACTGCAAAGTAAAAAGAATGTCGCCGGACCGGGGGAGTTATCCCTTGCTTCCGGGCGGGCCCTTAAAAACTCCTTTGCCTATGGGGCTGAAGAAAAGAATCCCTTTGCTCTGGGAATGAAGATCCCGACCAGAACGAATGGAAATCCAGGCTCCATAGAAGAAAACCCCTCGTCAGAAAGGTTTTCGTCAGAACGCGTACCACAGTCTTCTCGCGAAAAGAAATCGAAAACCATCGAAATTCTTGATATGCGGCGGGGAAAAGCTTCTCTTGCCTCTGATACGACGACGGAACAGCCCTCTGAACGTGGAATAGGAGAAAAGAAACAGAATTCTACCAACAGCACCGGCGATCGTCCCATTGGAATGGCTACTCAGATGGGAATTGCGGATCGATTGGATGGAGGGAAGGAAGTCGGCAAAAATAGTCATGTTCCCTCTTTTCAATCTGTCCTGAGTCAGGAGGTCCAACAACAGCTGGTCTCAGAAATGGTACATCAGGCCTCCTTTATCATGAAAGATGGGGGAGAAGCCCTGATCCGACTTGCCTTGAAGCCGGAAAGCCTCGGAACCGTCAAGATTCGTCTGGAAATGACCGAAAATCATATTACCGGGAGAATCCTGGTAGACACCCCTGAAGCGCTCCGGGCCTTTGAACAGGAAATGGCCCAATTGGAACAGGCCTTTAGGGAAGGGGGCTTTGCCCAGGCCCATCTAGAATTGGGTCTTTCGAATGGAGGCGGGAACGGAAGTCCCGGCGGGAACCCCTTGGCGGGGGAGGGCCCCTTCTATTCGGAACGGCTTGTGGCTGGCCAGTATGCATCCCAGCAGGATGCCGGGACCATTTCCCTCGGTGTGGTAAGCCTCGAGGGAGGCATAAATCTTTTAGCATAGGAGGCATCGATGGAACTGAACACGACCCTTTCAAGCCAGGAACAGGCCCTGGTAAAGATGCAGGTGGATGCCTTCAATAAAACCCTGAATGAGGGGAAAAAACTATCCCAAAGTTTGGGGAAGGACGATTTTATTAAGATTCTTATCACCCAACTAACCCATCAGGATCCTACTGCCCCCATGGAAGATAAGGAATTTATTGCCCAAATGGCCCAGTTCTCTTCGTTGGAACAGATTACCAACATGGCCCAGGATTTTAATCGGCTTACGAACCTACTTATGGGAAGCGAGGCCACCGCGGCGTTGGGTAAAAAGGTGGACATCGTGGAAGGGGATAGGGTTGTTTCCGGGGTGGTAAAAGCCATAAGTCGGGGAGCGGTTCCCCAGGTGTTCGTCAATGGAAACTATTATAGCTGGGAAGCGGTCAGCAAGGTATATGAGGAGTAATGCCCTATGATGCGATCATTGTATTCAGGAGTTGCGGGTCTACAGAATCATCAGGTCCGGATGGATGTGTTAGGAAACAACATTGCAAACGTGAACACCACGGGGTTTAAAAAGGGCCGGGTGAATTTTCAGGACCTTTTGTACCAGCAGCTTTCCGGTGCTGCCCGTCCTACCGAAGAAGTAGGAGGGGTTAACCCCAAAGAAGTAGGTCTTGGGATGCTTATCGCTTCGATCGATACGATCCATACCCAGGGATCCCTTCAAACAACGGGGGTGCAAACAGACCTGGCGATTCAGGGGCAGGGCTTTTTCATCCTGAAAAATGGGGAAAAATCCTTTTATACCCGGGCGGGGGCCTTTTCGTTGGATCGGGACGGGCGCCTCGTGAACCCTGCCAATGGGCTTCGGGTCCAGGGCTGGATGGCCCGGGATGTGGAAGGTACCCAGCGGATCGATGTGTCCCGGGACATTGAAGACCTTATTATTCCGGTGGGATCGAAGGATCCCGCCAAGGCCACCACTTCGGTGAATTTTGCCTGTAACCTGGACAAGCGGACCCCCGAAATTCCAGAGAATGCCGGTCCTGCGGCGATCCTGGAAGGGACCTGGGGGACGGAATTTAAGATCTATGACAACTTTGGACAGGAGCATATTCTGCGGGTAGATTTTACGCGGGTCCCGGGACAGAACAATAGCTGGCAGGCCACGGTGGTTATCGACCCGGAAAGCCCTACTCCTACCAGAACCGCGGTGGCCATTGGTACCGGGCCTACCACCCCCGGCGCTGCCAATACCTTTACGGTGAATTTTTCTAACCTGGGGACCCTGGCGGGGGCGGTGGACGCCAACGGAAACGCCTCTGCGGCGGAGGGGGATGTGAATGTCCGGGTAGCCTTTGATGTGCTCGGTTCTACACCGGGGCCCGACGGACAGCCCCTCCGGCAGGAGTTCAATATCAACCTGGGGCGTATTGGGAGTGTGGTAAACACGGTTACCCAGTTTGCCGAAAAGAGCTCTACCAAGGCATTTATGCAGGATGGCTACCCCATGGGATATCTGGAGAACTTTAAGATCGATCAGAGTGGGGTGATCACCGGCGTATATTCCAATGGTACGAATCGGCTTATCGGTCAGGTGGCGATGGCAAGTTTTACGAATCCCATGGGGCTCGAAAAGACCGGTGAAAACACCTACGTGGTATCGAATAACTCAGGGCTTCCCAATATCAGTCCCAGTGGTATCGCCGGTAAGGGTAAAATCATCGCGGGGGCCCTGGAAATGTCCAACGTGGACCTGGCAGAACAATTCACCGATATGATTGTTACCCAGCGGGGATTCCAGGCAAACTCCAAAACGATCCAGACCTCGGATCAGATGTTGCAGGAACTCCTGACGCTGAAACGGTAAAAACGTAAAGGATGTCCATGGGTAAAGGGGCCGCAGAAAAGCGGCCTTTAACTTTAACAGGATGATGGACATACCCGATACTCCGTTGTAGAATAGGAGCGAATATGATACGCGTAACACGCCTTGATGGTACGGAGTATTACATTAATCCTCATCAGATTGAATCGATGGAAACCACCCCCGATACAACCCTTATTATGTTATCGGGTAAGCATGTGGTGATCCGGGAACGGCCAGAGGAAATCATCGAGCGCATCGTGGCGTATCGACAGCGTATCGGGGGCTTTAAAAACGAGGAGTAGGACCGCATATGGACTTAGCGACGATTATTGGGCTTGTTGGGGCCTTTGCAATGCTGGTCATGGCTATTTTTACGTCCGGGGGTACCATCATGACCTATGTGGATATTCCCTCGGTGTTTATGACTATTGTTGGGTCCTATTTTGCGTTGTTTACCAGTTACTCCATGTCCGATGTCCTCGGGGTATTCAAAATCATTGGGCTTACCATGAGGGTCCCCAAATTTGGGGAACAGGCAATTATTACTAAACTCATGTCCTTTGCAGAAAAGGCCCGAAGGGAAGGGATCCTGGCCCTGGAAGAAGAATTAGAGGATCTGGATGATGAATTCATGAAGAAGGGGCTGCGCCTCGTGGTTGATGGAAGTGATGTGGAAATTATCCGGACCCTTATGGAAAATGAATTGAACGCCATGCAGGCTCGCCATGCCTACCGTATTGGTATCATCGATGCATGGTCAAAACTGGCCCCCGGTATGGGAATGCTCGGAACCGTAACGGGTCTTATCGCCATGATGAAAAATCTGGAAGACAAAAGCCAGATTGGTCCTAACATGGCCGTCGCCCTGGTTACCACCTTTTATGGGGCCATCATGGCAAACATGGTGCTCATTCCTATCATGACTAAACTAAAAAGTCATGATGCGGCGGAAACCCAGGTAAAAGAGATGATTATCGAAGGGGTCCTTTCTATTCAAGCGGGAGATAATCCTCGGATTCTGGCCCTTAAACTGCTGTCCTACCTTGATCCTGTCACTCGTAAGAGTGTAGAAGCGGAGATCCTTAAGGATTAATGTATGGCCCGAAAGAAAAAACAGGAAGAAGGCGGCGGGGGTGGGGGGGCTCCTGAATGGCTCGTAACCTATTCAGACATGGTTACCCTTTTGCTGTGTTTCTTCGTGGCCCTCTTTAATGTTTCTGAAGTGGATGAGGTCCAACTCCAGCAGATGATTTCTGCCCTTAACAACCTCGGGATGGGTCCTGCCGAGGGCGGGGCTACCCTCACGGCAGGAAAAAGTGCTGACCTCGGAAATACCATCATGTCCCTTCCTTCTATGGAAAAAGGAAAGTCCCTCTCTACGGCAAAGAAAAAAGCCACGAGCCTTTTTGCACCGGAAATAAAATCGAACAAGGTACGCATTAGTTCCGATGAACGGGGCCTCGTGATCACCCTTGCTTCAGACGCTTTTTTCCGTCCTGCCAGTGCGGAAATCAATATAGAAGAAACCCGGGATATTTTGTTACGCCTAGGATCGCTTCTTAATTCGCCGGATTTGGCAGGTCGAAAGTTCCGCATCGAAGGTCATACCGACTCGATGCCGGTGGATCCAGCCGGTCCCTGGCCATCAAACTGGGAACTTTCCGCTGCTCGATCTATCAATGTGTTAAAGTTTCTTACCGATATTGGAATAGAGGAGAAGCGATTCCAGGTAGCTGGCTTTGCTGATACGGTACCCCTGGCGAGTAATGATACACCGGAAGGACGGGCCTATAATCGACGGGTAGATATCGTGATTCTTGACGAAGGTCACCTGTAATCGCTCTCTTTAGGATTAAAAAGAACATGCCGGTTTGCATTTCCAGGTAAAATAGGATATTATAAGGCGATGAACCGGTGGTATCGGAGGATGAGCGATGGCGGATGATCAAGAATTGAATCTTGATGAAGGTGAGTCTCAGGGAGGAGAAGGGGCCCCCCGAAAAGCCTCCGGATTGGGAGGGTTGCTTCCCACGATTCTTAAATTTGTGGCCATAGGATTGGGAGCCCTCATATTCATCGTTACTGTTTCTGTAATCACGTACCGGGTTATGAGCGGTTCCGGTAAACCCCAAACCATTGTGGAGCCCGCGAGCCCCTACGCAGCAAAAAAGCCCGAATATTCCTGGTTCACCAGCATTGGTCAGGTACGAACGAGAACCAAGGACCCCACGCCCTATTCGGTGGTGGTTACGGTGGTGTTGGGTTATGATTTAAACGATAAAAATGCCCAGACCGAATTGACAAACCGGCTTTATCAATTGAAAGATTTTATCCGGAATTATTTCAGCAGTAAGTATGCGGAGGATCTTCGGCCAGAAAACGAAGAGAAACTGAAGATTGAAATTCGCAATTTCATAAATGACAATATTTTACAAAAATCCCGAATTCGGGAAGTATTATTCCAGCAACTGGATGTGATGGAAATGTAGGAGCAAAGGAATAACTATGACAGAAGTCCTTTCCCAGGAAGAAATAGATCAGCTTCTCACAGCCATCAATGCGGGAGAGGCAGAACCGGAGGAATTTAAACCCGCGGCGGATACCCGTAAAATCAAAATTTATGATTTTAAGCGGCCTGATAAATTTTCCAAAGAACAGATCCGCACCGTTTCTATCATGCACGAGACCTTTGCCCGGCTTACCACCACTTCCCTTTCAGCCTATTTGCGGAGCATGGTTCATGTGCATGTGGCCTCGGTAGATCAGCTTACCTACGAAGAATTTATCCGGTCCATTCCTACTCCTACAACGCTGGCTATCATCAACATGGACCCCCTGAAGGGGAATGCTATTTTAGAGATCGATCCGGCGGTTACCTTTTCGATTATTGATCGACTTTTTGGGGGGACCGGCGAAGGGACCAAGGTGCAGCATGAACTCACGGATATAGAACAGTCTGTTATGGAAGGGATCATCGTCCGTATTCTGGGAAACATGCGGGAAGCCTGGTCCCAGGTTATTGACCTCCGTCCCCGGCTCGGGCAGATCGACACGAATCCCCAGTTTGCCCAGATCGTGCCTCCCTCTGAAATGGTGGTGCTGGTTACCCTGGAGACGAAGGTGGGAGAGGTAGAAGGAATGATGAACTTTTGTATCCCCTACCTCACTATTGAGCCCATTATTGGAAAACTTTCGGCCCAGTACTGGTATTCCTCGGTTCGACGGGGTACCACTACCGAAAACCTGAATATCTTAAAAGATAAACTTTCCACGGTGGATATTACCGTGGTGGCGGAGGTGGGGCGGATCCAGATTCCTGTCCGGGATGTGCTCTCCTTAAAAGTGGGCGACGTAATCCGCTTGTACAATGTCCGGGTCGGCGATCCCATGACGCTTAATATTGGTAACAAGAAGAAATTCCTGTGCCGACCAGGGGTGGTAGGAAAAAAAATGGCGGTACAGATAGTAAAGAAACTTGCGGAGCTTGAACAGGAAGAATTTGAAGAGCTCGCATCAGAAGGGGAGGAAAGCGTATGAGCGATGGCGCACTTTCGCAGGATGAGATAGATGCCCTGTTAGCGGGTGTTGATTCAAGCAGTTTTGGAATCCCCTCTGGCGGTGGATCTGCTTCTTTAGATGAAGGGGTGCGATCGGCGTTACAGGATTTTATCACCGGTACCTTGCCGACCCAGTCGTCGAACCTTTCGATGATGACGGGTACGACGGTCTCACTGCAGCTGACGGGGGTCGATGGCACTAACCGGGAAGCCTTTTTACAAAAAGTAACCGATATGGCGGTAGCGGTAAAAGTAGATTTTACCGCCGGCTTATCGGGGGAACATATGTTTGTGTTCCCTGAAGAAGGGGCTCGAAAAATTGCCAGCCTCATGAACCATGAGGAAAATATCGAACTGGACGATATGGCCCTTTCGGTGATAGGGGAAGTGGTAAGCCAGATCACGGGTACCCAGATTACGGCCCTTACCGAAAAAACAGGAAACAAGACTATCACTTCCACATCTCCTGACGCGACCCATGTGCCCAAAGCGGTGGTAGCCTTACCGGCAGGAGATTTTGTTCGGATTAGCTATACCATGAAATTTAGCGATGGGGTGGAAATTCCCCTCTGGGAAGTGCTGGGTATGTCGGTGGCCACTGCTATCGCGAGTTCCCTTGGGGCGAGCCCCCGGGCGACGGCGGGTGCTGCGATGGGAATGATGGGTATGGGCGCCCCTGTGGCAGGGGCGGTTCCTCCCGGAATAGGTGGATCCATGGCGAGCCCCGTTGGCGCTGGAGGAATGGCTATGGGGCCTGCCATGACCGGTGGTGCTATGGCGCAAGGTGGGTACGGCATGATGCCAGGGCAGGCCATGTTTGGCCCCATGCCGGCTCAGCAGCCTATGCCGGCGATGGGGGCCTATGGGGCTCCCCTGCAAACCCCCAGCGTTCAGCCCGTTCAATTCCCTTCATTGACTCCCCAGATGGGGCCTGCCGAACAGGGGAATATCGGTCTCATTATGGATGTGTACATGGAACTCACCGTGGAGCTCGGGAGGACAAAAAAACTTATTAAAGAAATCCTCGGAATGGGGGAAGGCACCATTATTGAATTGGATAAACTGGCCGGTGAGCCCGTGGACATCCTGGTAAACCACAAATTGATTGCCAAAGGAGAAGTGGTAGTCATAGATGAAAATTTTGGTGTCCGGGTTACCGAGATTGTTTCGCCCATGGAACGGATGAGTGATATGGGTTAAGCCCGGAATGGGAGGGGACATTGAAAAAGATGCTACTCGTGGGGTCCTTGGCGATCCTTCTGGGAATGATGGGATATGGCCAGACGGGGGCGGAGGGCCCTGCTATTGGGGATACTCAAAACCAGAGGGTCGATGAACGGACCCTTACCATCGAAGAGCCGTCGCCGGCTGCTGCAACGGTACAAAATCCTTTTTCCTTCTGGACTGTTTTTCGCCTCGTCATTATCCTTGCGGTGGTAGCAGCCGCAGTATATGGGGTGGTCTACTTTTTTAGGCGCCTTTCTCGACCTACCCAGCAGGAAGCATCGAATCTTCGTCTGGTGGCCTCGGTGCATCTGGGTTCGAATCGTTTTGTGCATGTGGTAGCCCTGGGCAGAAAGGCCTACCTCGTAGGGGCCAGTGATGGGGGAGTGCACCCTATTGCGGAAATAGATGACCAAGAAACCCTGGACGCCCTTTTCCTTGAAGAATCGGAACAACAGGCCCGCCGGTCCCAGCGGGCCCTCGATTTTAAAAAGATCTTAGCCTCCTGGGGCTACGGAAAGGGAACCGGTGGGAAGGTTCACAAAGAAGCTCTGGAAGCAGAGGAAATCCGAAAACAACGGGAACGACTCAAGAGGTTACAATCATGAAAGGAAGAGGCCTGTTCTTCCTTTTGGTGGGCATGTTTCTTTGTGTAAGCGGCCCCCTTTTTGCACAGCAACAAAATCAGAGTAATTTCCCCGGCCGTTCCACCCAGGGGACGGTGAATGTTCCCACTCCGCCGGCCCCGCCGGTGGTTCCCTTTATCGATCTTACCATTCGTAATCCCGCCAGTGGCCGGGAAGTGGCCTTTTCGATCCAGTTGCTCCTATTGCTTACGGTTCTTTCCCTTGCCCCGAGCATCCTTATTTTGATGACGAGCTTCCTCCGCATCTCTATCGTTCTGGATTTTATTAAGCGGGCCCTTTCGCTGCAGCAGGCTCCTCCAAACCAGGTGATATTGGGAATTTCCTTTTTCATGACCCTCTTTATCATGTGGCCCACCTTTGAAACGATCTATACCCGGTCGTTTAAGCCCCTTTCGGAGGGAAAGATCGGCGTAGAAGAGGCCTACCGGGAAGCGGAACAGCCCTTACGGCTTTTTATGTATAATCAGATGCGGAATAAGACGGGCACCAATAACATCCGCCTTTTCATGGCCATGCGGGGGCTTCCCAAGCCTAACACCCTGGCAGATGTTCCTACCTATGTGCTTATTCCTGCATTCATCCTGAATGAACTTACGGTGGCTTTTAAGATAGGTATCCTCTTGTACATTCCCTTCATTGTCATCGATATGGTGGTGGCCAGCGCTCTCATGTCGATGGGGATGATCATGTTGCCACCGGTAATGATCTCCATGCCCTTTAAACTTATTCTTTTTGTTTTGGTTGATGGGTGGAGTCTCCTTACAGAACAGCTTATTCGTTCCTTTGGATAAGCAAAGGTCACCAAGAATGGGGGCCCTCGGCCATGGCCCCCATTGAAAAAAGAGGAAGAAGAGGTAAACCAATGAGTATTGGTGATATTGTGACCCTTATGCGGGGAGGAATTTTTCAGATTCTTCTGCTTTCAGCTCCTATTTTGTTCACGGCCCTGCTGGTGGGTCTTATTGTCTCTATCCTTCAGGCCACCACCAGTATTCAGGAGCAGACCCTTACCTTTGTACCGAAAATCCTGGCCATTCTGTTTGTGCTGGCCTTCCTGGGGGGCTTTATGTTTAGTTCCCTGGGAGATTATACGGTTCAGCTTTTTAAGATGATTCCTTTGATGGTAAAATAGAAAAGGAAAAAAGTAGCATGGATGGAAAAGAGGGACCACAACCATGATAGGTCGTATTCCACGGGGAAAGAAAAAACGGGGGGCAACAAAAAGAAATATTCCTGTTTCTGGGGGAGGGAAACTCCTATCATGCTAGAGGAAATACTGGCCAAGGCTCCCCTGTTTATTCTTATTGCAACCCGGGCCTTAGCCCTTATCGAGACAGCCCCGCTGCTTTCTTCCGATGCGATACCCCAGGTCGCTAAGGTTGCCCTGGCAGGTTTTTCTGCCTTTGTGATTTTTCCCCAGGCCCCTCAACTCGCCCTTCCATCGGATGCTTTAAACCTAACGTTCCTTTTTATGGTGATTGGAGAGGCCCTGATCGGGGTTATCCTGGGATTTTTCCTTACTATCGTGTATTCCGCCTTTGCTTCGGCGGGCCAATTCTTTTCTCTCCAGATGGGCTTTGGGGCATCCGAAACCTACGATCCCCTGGCCCAGATAGAAAACCCCCTTCTTGGGCAGTACCTGAACATCATCGGTATGCTTACCTTTGTTTCCATCGAAGGGTTTCAACAGCTTTTTCAGGGGGGCCTCCTCCGATCGTTTCAGACCCTTTCGGTAAGCGCCCTGGTGACGGGGCGGGAAGGGGTTTTTAAGCTACTCCTAGGGGGCCTGGTGAATCTCTTCATCGATGCCTTGGTCATATCCATGCCTATTTTGGGAACCCTTTTCCTCGTATCCCTGGCCATGGGACTCCTGTCTCGGGCGGCTCCTCAAATCAATATCCTTACGGAAGGGTTTCCCCTTTCAATCACGGTGGCCTACATTCTTATCCTGGTAAGCATGCCCTTTCTTATTGAGTCCTTTGCCTACGTGATTAACCGGGGTTTTTTTGAACTCGAAAGTTTCCTGGCCAAGGTAGGGCGCAGCATATGAGGCAAAATACGGTGGATTTCAGAATGCTGTTTCCGGCCCCCTCTGTCGGTGGAGGATCGGAGGATAAAAAGTTCAAAGAGATGCAGAGGAACAAGGGGTTTGAACCACACGGTCCGCAACGTGAGGTGGACCCCCGGTTACTGCGGGCCCTGGCTATTGATCTTCAATGGTTTGCAGCGGAAGACGAAGGCCGAACCGAAGAACCCTCAGAGTACAAGATCCGCAAGGCCCGAGAAGAGGGCCGGGTCGCCAAAAGTCATGAGTTGGTAGGAGCCCTGGTATTGCTGATGCCCGCTCTGGTACTGCTTTTTTTGGGCCCTTCCATGTTTACTACCTGTCTTGAATTGCTTCGTTTTTTCTTTACCCGGCTTACCGATCTGGATCCTACAAAGGATGGACAGGTGTATGAAATCTTCATCTCGTATTTTCTGCGCCTCGCCCTTCCCATCATGCTGGTGGCGCTGGTGGCAGGGATTTTTGCGAACCTTGTCCAGGTAGGCTTTTTGTTCACCACGAAACCCCTGACCCCAAAATTTTCAAAAATTGTCCCCCGATTGGGAACCTATTTTCAGCGGACCCTTTTTTCTATCGAAGGGCTCTTCAATTTTGCTAAATCGCTGGTAAAAATTGCTATCATCGGGGTCGTTTCATATCTGACGATTAGTTCGAAGTTTGCTCAGCTTGTTTCCCTTGAGCGGGCAAACCTCTGGACCGGTTTTACGGTGGTCTCGGAACTGGCGATTCGCCTCCTTATTACGGCAGCCCTTTTGTTACTGGTGTTATCGGTGCCAGATTATCTTTTTCAGCGCTGGCAGTATCGGGAATCCTTAAAAATGACAAGGGAAGAGGTAAAGGAAGAACGAAAGATGTACGAGGGGGATCCCCTCATCAAAAGCAGGCTCCGGCAACGGATGCGGGAACTTCTTTCGCGGAACATGGTGGCCAATGTGCCAAAGGCGGATGTGGTTATTACGAACCCGACCCACTATGCGGTAGCCCTGGAGTGGAACGAGACTACCATGACTGCCCCCATGGTGACTGCCAAAGGGGCCGATGAAATGGCCCTCCGGATCCGGAAAATTGCGGAGGAAAACGATGTACCGATCGTAGAAAACAAGCCTCTTGCCCGGGCCTTATATGCAGAAACGGAGATTGGGGATATAATACCAGAAAAGTACTATCAGGCTATTGCCACAATCCTGGCCCATGTGTACAAACTACAAAAGGGTCGGAATAAAAAGGCCGTATAAAGGGTGGGTAGGATGGTATGTCCGATGCACGGCGAATAGTAAGTGCCGCTTTTGTCAATAATTCAAGCGATCTCTTTGTAGCCCTCGGGGTGGTGCTCGTCGTGGTGATGCTTATTGTGCCACTTCCCACGGTGCTCTTGGATGCGCTTATGGCCATGAACCTGGTATTGTCGCTTCTTATTCTCCTCATTGTCCTGTACACCAAGCGACCGGTAGAATTTAGCATCTTCCCTACCATTCTCCTCGTGGCTACCGTTTTTGGATTAGCCCTCAATGTTTCCTCAACCCGGCTTATCCTTTCAAAGGGGATGAAATTTGATGGAAAGATGATCAAGGCCTTTGCCTCCTTTGTGGTGGGTTCCGGTGGTACCGAGGGGCTTGTGATTGGTTTTGTGATTTTTATTGTTATCATTGCGGTCCAGGCCATCGTTATTACCAAAGGGGCCACCCGGGTTGCCGAAGTGGCTGCCCGTTTTGCTTTGGATGCCCTGCCCGGAAAGCAGATGGCTATCGAAGCGGAGTACAACTCAGGGGCCATTACCGAAGAAGAGGCCCATAAAAAAAAGATGGAACTCCAGCGGGAGGCCGATTTTTACGGGGCCATGGATGGGGCCAGTAAATTTGTTTCTGGGAACGTAAAGGTCGGTATCTTTATCACCATTGTGAACGTTCTGGGGGGCCTTATCATAGGGATGACCCTTCATGGGGAACCATTCCTTACGGCCCTGGGAACCTATACCACCTTTACCATTGGGGATGGGCTCCTTTCCCAGTTCCCGGCCCTCCTTATTTCTACAGCTACGGGTATCATTGTAACCCGTTCGATTTCTGAAGGCACCTTTGGTGCCGATGTAGCAAAGCAATTTTCGCAGGATGCCCGCATTTATTGGATCGCCGCCTTTGTCCTCGCGGGCTTTGCTTTGCTTCCGGGATTCCCCTGGTATGTGCTTATTCCCCTGGCGGGCTTTATGGCCTTTACGGCCTATCGGCTTGGTCAGACCCATCTGAAACAGGCAGAGGCGGATAAAGTAAAAGCCGCCCAGGCCAAACGTCCCCCCGAAGAAGGGGAGTTGTCCCCGGTGGTTCCCCTGGATCCCCTTTCCCTGGAATTAGGGTATGGGCTTATTCCTCTGGTGGATCGAGATAAGGGGGCGGAACTCCTGGAGCGGGTCCACCGGATTCGTCGGGAATCGGCCCTGGATTTGGGACTCGTGATTCCTCGGATCCGTATCATCGATAATATGCGGTTAGAACCCTCAGAATATTGTTTTAAGATTAAGGGGGTTGATGTGGGACGGGGGAAGATCCGAATGGGGTACTTCCTTTGCATCAATCCTGGAGGGGTTACCGAAGATATCGGGGGAGAAAAGACGCGGGATCCCGCCTTTGGGCTCCCTGCGGTGTGGATCAGCGAAGATAAACGGGATCAGGCGGAACGGGCAGGGTATACCGTGGTGGATCCGCCTTCTATTATTGCAACCCATTTAACCGAAATCATTAAGCGCCATGCGGCGGAAATCTTAGGACGGCAAGAAACCCAGGGAATCCTGGAAACCCTTAAAAAGGAATATCCCGCGGTGGTGGAGGAGGCGCAGAAACTCCTTTCCCTGGGAGAAATCCAGAAGGTGCTCCAGGCCTTGCTGCGGGAACAGGTGTCGATCCGGAACATGGTGGCCATTTTGGAGGCCCTCGCCGATTACGGGGGCATTACCAAGGATACCCAGTTCCTTACGGAAAAGGCCCGTCAGGCCCTGGCCCGGCAGATTTGTCTTCAGTATGCCGATGAAGAACGGGTACTGCGGGTATTGACCCTGGAACAGTCGCTGGAACAGAAAATAATCGATAGCCGGGTCGAAACTTCAAGCGGAACCGTGGCGGTTCTGGAGCCGGCGGTCCAGCGGGCCTGGATTAAGGCCCTGTCCCGGTCGGTGGCGGCCATGCAAGAGCGGGGACTCATTCCCATCATCCTGTGTTCAGAGGCGGCCCGCCCCCTGGTAAAATCCAGCACCGAACGGGAGCTACCGGACCTCGTGGTGTTGTCGGTGCCGGAGATTGTCCCGGATGTTACGGTGGAAGCGGTAGGTGAAATACGATTAGAAGAATGAGGAGCCTATGTTGACCTATTTTGCGGAGCAGGGAGCCACGTACGAAGAATGCCTCAGAAAAGCCCGAGCAAAGTACGGGGATAACATACAAATTTACATGCAGCGGACAGTCCAGATTGGTGGTTTCTTAGGGCTCTTCAGCCGGGAAGGGGTAGAAATCATGGGCTTTGTGAAGGAACCAGAGCGCCCGCAAAGCCTTCTTTCTTCCCTTGCTCGAAAAGAAGTCGCCTCTTGTCGGGATGCTGCAAGTCCCCCCGTGAAGGGAGAGGGATCTCGGAACCTTGCGACCGCATCCCCACGGAGCGCAGAAACGTCTTTGGAAGAGGAAAAACAGAAAATTCTTGCCCTCGCGGGTAAGGGAAGTGATCCCACCATAAAGGTGGTGCTTCAGGAGGTGCGGAGCCTTAAGGAACGGCTCGAAAGCCAATTGGGCATGTCAGTGTCGGCAGAAGAGCATCCCACCATCATAAAAATCGGAGAACTCCTGGCAGGAAATGAGTTTTCCCATTCCTACATTTCCCGTATTCAACAGCGAATACGACGGGAATTCCCCTTGGCGGAACTCGAAGATTTTGACCGGATTCAGAAACAGGTGGTGGAATGGATCGGGGAAAGTATCGAGCTCTATTCAGGAACCGAATCTAAGACGAAGCCCCGGGTAATGGTATTAGTGGGACCCACCGGTGTGGGTAAAACCACTACCATCGCCAAATTGGCGGCCATCTATGGGCTGGGCATCAATAATACCCCCGCCGTTTCGGTGCGGATGATTACCATCGACAACTATCGTATTGCGGCCCGTCAACAGATTGAAAAATATGGGGAAATCATGGGGATCCCCGTGTCTTGTGTAGAAACCTACGAAGACTTAAGAAAAACCATTTCCCTCTATGCTGATGAGGTCGATCTCGTGCTGGTGGATACCATTGGAAAGAGTCCCCGGGATTCTATCAAACTGGCAGAAATGAAGGAACTCCTTGCCGCCTGTGGCACCAGCATGGAGGTGCACCTTGCCCTTGCGGCCACCACCAAGGCAAGCGATATCAAGGAAATCCTCCAGCAGTTTGAGCCCTTTAATTATCGCTCGGTGATTGTGACTAAATTGGACGAAACAAATCGCATCGGGAATGTGGTAAGCGCCCTGAATGAAAAGGGCAAATCCATTTCTTTTATTACCAATGGCCAGCGGGTGCCTCAGGATATTGAGCGGGCATCGGTGGTGAATTTTCTTATTAATCTTGAAGGATTTAAAATCGATAGACCATATATAGAGAAGCGCTTTTCCAAGACCGCTTCGGATGTACTCGAAGGGAGATGAGCATGGAAGATCAGGCAGCCCAGCTACGAGAACTGGTAAAGGCAAAAAATGGGGGAACCGCCTCCGCTCCTTCCCCCCGGGGAAAAAAGACCCGCATTATTACGGTGGCCAGTGGAAAGGGCGGTGTGGGAAAAACCAATGTATCGGTGAACATGGCCTTAGCCTATGCCCGGATGGGTAAAAAGGTTATTGTAATGGATGCGGACCTCGGGCTTGCCAACGTAAACGTGATGCTGAACATGATTCCCAAGTACAACCTGTTCCATGTGATCCGCAAGCAAAAGACCATGCGGGAAATTATTCTGGATACCGAATATGGCATAAAAATCGTGGCCGGGGCGAGTGGTTTTTCTAAAATTGCCAATTTGAATGAGGACGAACGGCAGAATTTTATCAATGAACTGTACACCTTACAGGAGGCGGACATTATCATTATCGATACCAGTGCGGGGGTTTCGAATAATGTGCTTGCCTTTGTAGCCGCCGCAGATGATGCGATTATTGTAACCACCCCTGAACCTACCGCAATTACCGATGCCTACGGGATTATTAAAATAATCGCCACCGAAATTGACAATCTTAACATGGGGCTTAAGCTCATCGTTAATCGGGTAAAAACGGTGGCGGAAGCAAAAAAAGTGGCAGACCGGATGATTAACATCGCAAGTCAGTTCCTGAACCTTAAGGTAGATTATCTCGGATTTATCTATGACGATCCCGCGGTTCCCCTGGCGGTGCTCCGCCAAAAGCCGTTTCTGGTGTTGGACCCGAAAAGCAAGGCTTCCCATTGTATTCAACATATCGTGGGACGGATGGAAAAGACCGATATTCGGGAAGATGGGGGCTTAGGGAATTTAATCCGTCGTCTTTTTGCACGATGATACCCTGTAAGAAAGGAGGCCCAGGTGTTTGATCCTAAAATAAGTGGTATTACTGCAGCGGTGGCCTTCGGTATCTCTTTTCTTATAGGACTTATAAGTGGGGTTTCTTTTTGGGTTCTTTTGCTACGGGCCTTCCTCATGGGGGTGCTTTTTTTTGTGTTGAGCGGTATCGCCTATTGGCTTATTACCCAATATTTGCCGGAACTTATGCAGACAGGGCGAGGAACAGAAGGAACTCCATCATTGGAAGAAGAAGGCCCTCCGCCGGGGTCTCGAGTTAATATTACCCTTGAAGGAGAAGGGGAGGAACTGAGTCCTGCCGCAGCGTTGTCGGCGGAGGAAGAAGGCCTCGAAGAAATGGTTTCACCGGGGGGAGCACCTAATCCAGAAAAAGCTCTGGACCAGATGGAAGAAGGCGAGTATACTAAACAAGGGGTTGCTAGTTCGGATGTGGCAGATGCGGGGCTACGGGAAGAACCCATGCCTGCATTGCCGCCGGGTATCATCGATGATGTGGATGAACTACCCGATTTAGAAAGTATGGCCGATTCTTTTATCACTCCTGGGGTTGAGGAAGAAGAAGAGGTATCCAATTCCTCCCGGAGAGATCCTGGTGGGAAAGGAACCAAAGGAAAGGGGGGAGCCGATTCCTTCGATCCGAAAGAAATGGCCATGGCGATACAAACCCTGTTAAAAAAGGACCAGAAAGGATAGGGTATGGGGAATGTCCTCCTGGAAGAACGGACAGAAGAAGAATTGTGGGAACTCTATAAAAAGACCCGGGATCCAAAAATCCGGGAGGCCTTTATTAAACAATATGCGCCCCTGGTAAAGTATGTGGCAGGAAAAATCGCCGTTGGTATGCCCCATACGGTGGAATTTGATGACCTGGTGGGGTTCGGGGTTTTTGGTTTGCTGGACGCAATCGATAAATACGATCCGGCGAAGAATGTAAAATTTAAAACCTATGCGGTAACCCGGATTCGGGGGGCCATTTTTGATGAACTCCGTTCCATCGATTGGGTGCCCCGGTCGGTGCGGCAAAAGACCAAGGAACTAGAAGAAACCATCAGTACCCTGGAAGCCCAGTTGGGGCGGACCGCCACGGATCAGGAGATTGCCCAGGCCCTTGGCATGGATGAAGAAGAGTACCTTAAAACGGTGATGAAAATTTCGGGAACCTCCTTGCTTTCATTGAATGATATCTGGTTCTCCGGAGATGAAAACGATCGCATGTCCATTGGGGATAGTATCGAGGCGCCTGCAAGTCTTAATCCAGAGGTTATCGTCGAAAAAGACGAAATCCGCCGAATTATTGTAGAAGCCATTAATGAACTTCCCGAAAAAGAAAAGAAGGTGCTCATTTTGTATTATTACGAAGACCTGACCTTAAAAGAAATCGGCCAGGTTCTGGATGTAACCGAATCCCGGGTTTCCCAGCTTCATACGAAGGCTATTGTACGGTTACGGGCAAAGCTTACCAACATCCGAAAGGGTATCGTCTAGTACCGGAGGAAGACAGGTTTTGATGGTCGATTTTGTCCAGCTCCAGAAAATTATGAAAGAACGATTGGAACGGGACCGGGCCATCCAGACCGTGGAAGTAGAGGGGACAACCCTCGAAGAGGCGGTGGCGAATGGGGCTACCCTTCTTAATGTGCCGGTGAAAAAACTGGAGTATGAAATACTGGAGCGGGGAATAAAAGGGTTTTTCGGAACCCTGCAAAAACCCTGGAAAATCCGGGTCTATGCCCGGGCCACCCTTGAAAAGGCCCCTGAACTCGTTTCTACCGAAAGCATCCTGGATATTCAAAGCCCCGTGATAGAGGATCGCAACGGCGAAGTTTTTGTGCATCTTGCTGCAGAGGGGGCCTTCCTTAAAGTAACCGCCCCTTCTGGTAAGGGTCGACGGGCTACGGTGAAGCAAGCCATGGATGCCCTGGCGAGCCGGGCGGTCAGAGAAATAGATGAGGCCCTGGTAGAGAAGACCGTAAAGGAAGCCGCGGGGGTCTACGTAAAAGTAGGGACCTTCATACAGAACCCCGCCAACGATGCGATTATTACGGTGAACATTACCGATCAGGAAATGAAGGCCTACATCTATGTGAATCCCCCTGGTCCAGGAGGCTGCGATCTTTCGGCAGAGACCATCGCGAGTTTTCTTCGCAATAATCGGGTGGTCTACGGTATCAAAGAGGAGGTCCTTCAGGAATTTACGGATCGACCTATTTATAAAGAGATGGTCCTTGTGGCAGAAGGAACCAAACCCCAAAACGGACGGGACGCCTATATTCAATATAATTTTGAAACGGACCAAACAAAGGTCCGTCTTAAGGAAGGGCCTGGTGGCCGGGTTGATTTTAAGGAACTAAATATCATTCAAAACGTGGTGGAAGGTCAGCCCCTAGCCAAGAAGGTCCCGGCCGAACGGGGCGTGCCGGGTAAAACCGTCACCGGCAAGATTTTACCCGCCAAAAACGGCAAAGATATCCCCTTGCCCCTGGGAAAAAACGTGCATGTGGCGGAGGACCAGCTGACCATTATCGCCGATATGAACGGTCAGGTGGTGCTTTCAGGGGGCAAGATCAACGTAGAGCCCATCTATACCGTGCAAGGGGATGTGAACCTCAAAACGGGAAACATCATCTTCCTGGGCACGGTCCTCATTACAGGAAATGTGGAAGATGGTTTTTCTGTAAAGGCCGCAGGGAACATCGAAGTTCACGGAACGGTGGGCAAAGCCGAATTGGATGCAGAAGGGGATATCATTGTCCATCAGGGAATTGCGGGAAAGGGTAGTGGCCTGATCCGGGCGGGGCGCTCCATCTGGTCCCGGTTTATCGAAAATGCCATCGTGGAAGCGGGCAACATGGTGGTGGTCTCCGATGGGATCATTAATTCCAAAGTGGTGGCAGAAAAACGGATTATCTGCCAGGGAAAACGGGCCAACATTGTCGGTGGCCACCTGCGAGCCACGGAGGAAATTAACGCCAAGGTCCTGGGGAGTCCCGTCAGTGGAACCGAAACCATTTGCGAGGTGGGATTCGATCCAAAGGCCAAGGAAAAGCTCGATAACCTTGTTGCCCGGAAAGAGGCCCTGGAAAAACAACTCGATGAGATTGAGCTTAACCTGCGAACCCTTATCAACATAAAAAAGCAACGGAAATCCCTGCCCGAAGATAAAGAGGCCTACCTCCAGGAACTGGGAGAGCGACGCCAGTTTATTCTGAAAGATCTAGGGGACATAAAAGAGGAAATTACTACTACCCAGCAGTACCTCCAGGCCCTCCAGAGCAGGGGTAGGATTTCAGCGGCCAGCAAGGTCTTCCCGGGAGTAAAAATCATCATCCGGGATGTCCGGGAAGATGTAAAGAGCGAATACCGGGCGGTCACCTTTGTTCTGGAGAACAACCTGATCCGGGTAACCAAATATGAAGAGCCCGATGAAGAGACAAAGCGAGGTCCCGATGGGTATACAACCTATTGATCTCCAGACTTTATTCAGTCAACTTGATAAGGCCGGAAAACTTCAGAGTGGCACCAAAGAAAATATCCCGGCACAACAGGTTATCCAGGTAGCCCAGCAGATAAAGAAAGATGAAGAACAGGTTCGGACGGTAAAGGAAACCAAGAATCCCGAAACCGGCGCAGAACGAATAAAAGACGATACGGGGAAAAAGGAAAAACAGCTTCCTCCCCGGCAACGCCGCTCCCCTGGCGAAAAAGAAGAGGAAGTCCCAGAACAAAAAGAAAAAGAAGTGGTGCGGGATCCCGAACTGGGAACAAAGATCGATCTCAGCGGGTAAGATGATGGGTACCTATCTTATTTTTGGGGGGCTGTTGCTGTGGGCCCTTTCGTTGTGGTACCTCCGCTGGTATGTGAAGAAGAGAACCGAACCTGCTCGGATCCTCGAAAAACTCGAAGCAGAGGTGGCCCAGCTTGTTCGAGAGATTGATGCCACCACCGATCGGGACATTACCCTGATCGAAGAGCGGGTAAAGCAGTTGAAAGCCCTTTTGGAAGAAACGGACCGGCGTATTGTAAGCTACAAACGGGAAGTAGAGCGGCGGGTGCAGGAAGAGCGGGCCTATCAGGAACTAGGGCGGCGCGCGAAAAGCTCTGGAGGTGTGTCACAACCCGCTTCCCCCTCGAAAGGAGCGGGGGTTCTCTTCCCTGAACTCGAAGTGCCTGTCCCTTCTTCCCCGAAGATGGAAGAAAACGCCCTGGCTTCCCCTGAGGGAAGCCCCCGGCGGCTCTCCTCTGATCGGCCTCAGGGTGATATTCCACAGGCTTCTCCCCAGAACGGGCCTCTGCAAAGGGGGCCTCTCCCGGGAACCGTTGAGACTGCTCTTTCCTCCTTCCCCCGGGAAAATCCCTCTCCGATGGGTACCCCCTCTTTCAGCGGCGAAGGCGCGGATAGAAAAGCCTCCGACGGGGCGGAAAAAACAGAACAGAAAGTCCCATCGGCGGAGCCAGAAAAAAGCCCCTCCTCTTCTCGACCTTTTCCTGCTTTCGTGCGTTCTTCTGAGCCCATCCAGCCGAAACCGCCTCCCCTGGGGGAACAGGTGCTGGGCCTGTACCGTTCAGGCATAAGCCCTGATGTGATTGCCAAAAAACTGGGGGTTACGGTGGCGGAGGTAGAACTGGCCCTCACCGTGGAAGCCCGTCGCCACCAGGAAAACCCCCTTCTTTGACCCTGGTGAGGGGGCTTTGGGCGCCCCTCTTTCCAGTTTTTGCGCCCCCTTTGCGGGAGGGAAGGAAAGCTCTCCCAGGGGGAGTCTCTGCTCTTCTTACCGAGCAAGGCCCCTTCGAAAAGGATCCCTGAAAAGAGCAGCGTGATATTGGGTGTCCACCCCGGCGGCTATTCTTTCTGGGCAAACTGTAGGTCCTGGGAAGTAACCAATTGGACCACTTCGTCGGTGGAAAAAAGGGCATCCATATTAAGGATGATGATGAATTCCCCGTCCTTTTTCCCTACCCCCTGAACATAGTTCATAAGGAGGCCTGTTCCAAAGCGGGGCACCTCCTCTATCTGGGAAGGATCCAGTTCGATTACCTCATGCACCGCGTCGGCCAGAGCCCCGAGAATAAGCGGTCCTTCCTGGGTATCGATATCAAGGACGATGATACTGGTTTCCCGGGTGGGTTCGCTCGGTGGAAGCCCGAACTTTATTCTGAGGTCGATAACGGGCACACTGGCCCCCCGGAGGTTGATGATCCCCTTCAGGTATTCTGCCATGCGAGGTATGGGGGTGATCTTGGTGTATTCCAGGACTTCCCGGACCTTCAGTACCGGAATTGCGTACCGTTCCCCTTCGATGCTTAAGGTAAGGTATTGGTGGGTTTCTGCCATTTTTGCCCCCTTCCTTAGTGTCTATTATAAGAGATGAAGGGGGGGGGAATCAAACAAAAAAGGGGGCATCGCCCCCTTTTGTAGTAGAAAGAGGGGTGTCCGCCCCCCGCAGGAGCCGATACCCCTTTTACCCGGAAATCCTACAGCTGGAACCGGAGTCCCAGACTTGCGCCGTAGCTTCCGTCGGAGAAGTTGTAAAGTCCTGTAAGATCAAACTTCATTACGACGAGGTTAAAGGAAAATCCCCCGTAGGCCCGGAAGGCCCAGCCGGATTTTTCGAAGTAACTTTCGATTCCCGTGGCGGAGATATCCGGAACGGCCACCCCCTGGCTCTGAAGGTAAGATTTAATAGATTGGATTTCTGCTGGATCGATAGAGCCCCCGTCATAAGTAAGGTTGCTCTTTACATAGTACCCCGCCCGGGAGGCGCCGTAGGTGGCCCCAAATCCCGCATAGGGGGTAAAGAAGAGGAAGCCCTTGGATACCTGGGCTTTCAGGTCCACCGTGGTGGCCCGCCAGGAAACTCCCACCTCTGGGTCGGTGGCCGCAATGGTATGGGTTGTGGCTTCCTCGTTATAGGTGAAGGAAGTCCCTGCCCCGCTGATGGTGGTTCCAAGTCCTCCATCCATGTAGTTTACCCCGAGTCCTACGGAGACCGTGGGAAGCACCAGGTTTCCCTTCAGCACGGCGTAGCGGATATCGGCCCCCACGAGGAGGTATTTTACCGAGAGGCCGCCCGTGGTGTCTTTAATGGTGTTCCCGAGACTATCGGGAATGTATCCCGCCTTAATCCCCACATCAAAGGGAAGGAGTATCCCGCCCACCCGGGCCTCTGCCACCGCCACAGGAAGGGGAAGCACCTTATCAACCCCTGCGGGAAGGCTTACCCCCATGTTGGTTAAAAGGGGCTTTAAGTCCACCGTGGGGACCGTGGTGGCTCCCGCCGTAATACCTACCCCAAAATGGGGAGGAACCCCTAGAATCTGGCCAATATAGGCATCGGACCAGTTAAGACCCACCGTGGAATTAAAGGGTAGCGCCACCGCGAGGGCCTGGGCTGTTTTTTCCGCTCCCCGCTGAATGTCCGCTATGTTCGTCTGCCCAAAACCGGTGGCCAGGGGCCAGAGAACAAAAAGCCCCATCATCAAGATAAAAATACTTCGGCGTATCCTCATAAGCATGCTCCTTTCGTTTCAATCTCCAATGGGAATCCCATTGGGAACTGGCTCCTTTACAGATACTGCTCTGTAAAGCCCCATTAATCGCTGTATTTACAATATAGCACAGTCGGTGGTGAATGTCCAAACCAGGAAATACTCCTATTCCGCCGAGACGAGCTCTTGACATTTTTTTGTTCCTCGGGTATAAAGCTAGCCATGTTGCCGCTGTAGCTCAGTTGGTAGAGCAGAGGACTGAAAATCCTCGTGTCAAGAGTTCGATTCTCTTCGGCGGCATAAAAGCCCTTCTTTTGGAAGGGTTTTTTTGTGTCTACTTTTTTCGCAACTGGTGCGGGAGTCGTTATTCCCCCAGGGGCTTCCTCGATATCGGGCGTTACTTATCTTGCAATGTTCCTCAGAACCCTATTTTCCCCTTCGCTCTACCATTTTTAGAAAAAATCGAGTAGAGTTACTGCTATGGAATGTGTGCAAACAGAAAGTAGACACCGGTCGTATAGGTTGGTAATCCATGGTTTACGTCTTTTAGATGGGCGGCGGAGGCGGCCTGGCCCCTTTACTTTTTCCGGTACGTTGGGTAAGAAGTGGTGAGGCTCCATGAGGGTTGGTGTGTTCTGCGATCAGCACGATCTGGATAAGGCCCGGAGTATTTTAAAACTCTTTCATACCCTGGATCTGGCCGGCGAAGCCTTTGTGGTACGGACCCATTGGCGGAGTGATACCACCCGTCTCGATGAGCTTCTCTCCCGCTACACCCACCTGGTGGTGGTGTATTCGGAGCACTCCATTGCTTCAAGCTGGCTTTCCTTTATGGCGGGGTTTTGTTTAGGGGCAGAAAAGCCCCTGGTGCTATTCCGCCCTTCCCGCTATCCCTTTCAGGCGGCCTATCTGAGTTCATTCTTTCTGGTCCTTTCCCTGGAGGACCTTTCGGCCTTCCTGGAGGCGGAACGCCGGGAATGGCAGGAAGTGGCGGATCGGCGGGAAGCCCGCCGGGAACTGCTGGAATTAGGCATATCCCTGCGGGGGGATGCCTTTGCGGAGACCGTCCAGGAAGGGAACATTCACGGGGTGGATCTTTTCCTTCGGGCGGGCTTCCCGCCGGATAGCCGGGACAAGCGGGGGGTGCCGGTCCTGTGTCTTGCGGCCCGCAGTGGCAACCGGGCCATGGTGGATTTGCTCATCGATGCGGGGGCCCAGGTGAATCTTCGCTCCGAAGATCGGGGATCGACGGCCCTTATGGATGCCGTGTCGGGGGGCTTTTATGAGATTGTGGAGGACCTTCTCGAGGCCGGTACGGACGTGAATATCAAAAGCAAGGATGACCAGACCGCCCTGGTGATTGCGGTAGGCAAGGAAGATCCTCAGTTAGTTAAATTGCTTCTGGACCATGGGGCCGATCCGGATATTCCAGACAAGTTGGGACTCAGTGCGCGAAAATATGCAACCCTGTTCCATAATCAGGAAATCCTGGGATTGATTGAAGCAAAGGTTCCCGGCTAAACTGGCGATAATGGGGTTCCTATGAAACAGCATACCACAGAGATAAAGACCATTATATGTACCGGCGGCGGCACGGGGGGGCATATTTATCCCGGTTTAGCGGTTATAGAAGAACTACAGCGGCGCTATCCTTTTCGCGTTGTGTGGATTGGGAACGAAGAGGGTATGGATGGGAAGCTTATCCGGGATCAGGGAATTGAATTTTATGGGATCCCCTCGGGGAAGCTGCGGCGCTATTGGTCATTGCAAAATATTGCTGATATAGGAAAGGTCGGACGGGGTTTTTTTGCGGCCCGAAAGATTCTAAAAGAACTCAAACCCGTCTTGGTTTTTTCTAAAGGGGGCTTTGTCAGTGTGCCCCCCTGTGCGGCGGCGGCAAGTTTAGGAATTCCCGTGTTTACCCATGAATCGGACTATACGCCGGGGCTTGCCACAAAAATCAACCTGCGCTTTGCCCGCAGGATCTTTGTGGCCTATGAAGAAAGCTGCCGTTTTTTCCCTTCCTCTGTACAACCGCGGATTGTCCCAGTGGGGAATCCCGTGCGGCGGATCTTTTACGAAGCGGATCCAGAAAAGGGCTGGCGCTTTTTGGGGCTCCCCTCAGGAGAGCGGATCCTCCTGGTCCTGGGGGGTAGTCAGGGGGCCCGACAGGTCAACGAACTCATCTGGGCAAGTCTTCCCCGGCTTATTTCTTACTATGTGGTGGTGCACCAGACGGGGCCGATACAGGATGGCTGTCCTCTGCCATCAGAGCGCTATCGTCCTTTTCCGTATATACGGGATGAACTCCCCCATCTTCTTGCGGCCAGTGAAGTCGTGGTAGGCCGGAGCGGTGCCGGGACGGTGTGGGAGGCCGCTACCGTCGGTAAGCCCATGGTCCTTATCCCCCTTGCGGGGTCGGGAACCCGGGGGGACCAGGTGGATAATGCGCGCTTTTTTGAACGGGCCGGCGCGGCCCGGGTTTTGGTTGGAGAGGCGGCCCAGCCGGACACGCTAGTACAGGAAGTACAACGTCTTGCTAATGAAAGGAGCCTGCGTACCTCCATGGCAGAAGCGGCCCAGAGGATTGGGGCGATTCGGGCCGCTCAACGGATAGCAGAAGAGATTCTTCGCTTTCTGGAGGCAGGAGAGGAATGAACCTGTTAGATACTATTTTTATTGCTATTGTGGTGATTTTAGTGCTCCGGTGTACCCTGCGGGGCTTTGTGGAAGAAATTCTATCCCTGGCTGGACCAATTCTTGGAGCCCTGGCCGCGGTGTTGCTTGTAAAGCCCGTAGCCGCCTATATACGGCAACGATGGAACCTGGCGATGATGAGCGAGTTCCTTGCTTTTATTGGCATTTTTTTTGTTGTTTTTCTTGTAGTAAAGGTATTTCAGTACATTCTTACCGACATAGTGGATCGAATCAACTTTGAAGGAATAGACCGATTCTTAGGATTTTTTCTGGGTATGCTCGAAGGCTTTTTAGTACTATCCCTTGTGGTGTTTGTGCTCTATTACCAGCCCTTTGTAGATGCTTCTCCCCTCCTGGAAACAAGTATATTTGCGCGGCTTCTCTTACCTCTGGTTTCCGAATTTCATAAGGCGGCTCTGCCTAACCTGTCTAAATAATTACCGTGTAGGGAGACTGTATACATCCATGTTTGAAAATATCCTTGGTCAGCCTGCGGCAGAACAACTCCTCCGGGACATAGGGAGCCGGCGTTTACCCTCTTCTCTCCTTTTTGAGGGACCCCCCGCCTCGGCAAAGGGAACCGCTGCCCTGGAACTGGCCCGGATCCTCTCGTGCAACCAGGAAGAAGCTCCCTGGAATTGCACTTGTCCGGCCTGCGAACAGCATCGCTTCTTAGCTCATCCCGATGTGCTCATGATGGGGAGTAAAGATTTTGGGGTGGAAATTCGGGCCGCCGCCGGGGCCTTTTTGCGACTTCCTTCTCAGGGAAGTCGTCTTTTCTTTATTCGCTCCCTGCGAAAGCTCCTGGCTCGTTTTAATCCTGTTTTGTGGGAAGGGGAAGAGAATCGACTTACCAAACTGCTTCCCCTTATTACTGCCCTGGAGGAGGGTATAGAAACCCTCCAGCAGCTTCCGTTAGAAACAGAGGAGAAGCCGGAAGAGTTCGCTTCCCGGCGGGAAAAGCTGGTTACTTCCCTTGTGGAGGATGCGGCTTCCCTCGAAAGTGGGGGAATATCGGAAAGCATCCCCCTGTTTCAGATACGCCACGCCACCTATTGGTGCCGTCTTGCCCCTTTGGGAAAACAAAAGGTTCTAATTATTGAACATGCGGATCGTATGCAAGAGGGGGCTCGAAACGCTCTCCTTAAAATTCTAGAAGAACCCCCTGAACAGGTAGTGCTCGTTCTCACTACTCAACGGAAGGGGGCCATCCTTCCTACTATTCTCTCGCGGCTTCGGCCCTATCACTTTATCCAGCGGCCGGTAGCGATAGAGCAACAGGTGATCCGCCGGGTTTTTCGGGACGAAAACGGGGCGGCAAAGTTCGAACACTTGCCTCTTTACCTGCAACAGTTCCTTCCCTGCTCGGCCGAAAAAGTACAGGAAGGGGCCCGTTTTTTTCTTAAACAGGTGGTGTTATATGTGTTGGAACAGATCGGTGGAATTGCGGCGTTCTCCGATGAAAATAAGAGGGAATTGGAAAACAGCCTGTCCCTTCTTTTGAATCGGGGAGAGAAGGACCTTTTTCCTCCCCCCTTGAGTCCCCAGCGGGTTGTCGCATCCCTGGCAGAACGATTGTGTTCTTTTTCTTCTCCCTCGGTTCTCACCCTTTTTTTCTACCAGTTAGAAGAGGAGCTTCGGTCCTTGCTTCGGCAAGGGGGGCTTCCTCTTTCGGACCCCCTGTTTGAGGAACGCTGGCAGGTCTGTATCGAAGAGGTCTATCGGGACATAAACCTGTATAACCAACAAAGTACCCTTGGCCTGGAGGCCCTCTTTGTAAGATTGGCGGATATATTGTATCATCATCCCCTGGTGGCTCCCGCGGTATATGTCAGAGGAGAGGCAGGGAAAAGACTATGAGAACCTTTATTGAACGGGCCTTAAAAAAATTACCCCGGATGAACCAGGAGCAAATTACCTCCCTTCTTCTGAGTATTGCGGAGGAAAACGAACGGCTCGAAACGGTTCTTGATTCCCTTGCAGAGGGACTTTTAGTCTGTGATACAGAGGGGAACCTTATTCTTCTCAATAAATCGGCGGAGCGGCTCTTACCGCTTATTTTTCATGAACAGGGGGAGCGGCCCCTGTGGCTTGCAATTGGCGATGAGGGCATTGCGGACTTCCTAAAAAAAACCCTTACCGAAGGAGATCGGGTCCTGGATCGGGAATTTGATGTGGAGGTAAAGGGTATCCACCGGCTTCTCTCGATAAGTGTGCTTCCCCTGGTTAAGGACCGACGGGTGACGGGCTCCCTGGTACATGTGGAGGATATAACTGAAAAGCGGGCTAAGGAGGCCCAACTACGTCGGGCAGAAAACCTCGCAAGCCTTACCACCCTGGCGGCAGGGGTGGCCCATGAGATTAAGAATCCCCTCGGATCAATCTCGATCCATATTCAGCTTATCCAGAAAGCCCTGAAGGCGAGTAGGGCGGCCTGTCTTGATCCCCAAGAAGAAGACCCGGCGGTGGCCAGCCCTGCTTCTTCATCCGTATCGTCCCGGGAGGTTCCACCGGTAGCTCCCTTCGACCTACTTGAGAAATATCTCGCGGTAGTAAATGAAGAAATCGACCGGCTGAACCGGATTGTGGTAGATTTCCTGTTTGCGGTCCGCCCGATGGACATGGAATTGCGGGAAGGAAACCTGAACGAACTCATTAAAGAGCTTGTTGCCTTTGTGCAGTACGAACTTGAGCAGAATAAGATTGTTCCCAAATTGGAGCTTGATAAGGACCTGCCGCTCCTTACCTATGATGAACGGTACATCAAGCAGGCCCTGCTCAATTTGATAAAAAATGCGATTGCCGCCATGCCCGAAGGGGGAACCCTGACCATTCAAACCCAGTCCTGTGGTTCAGAAGTACATATCTCGGTAATCGATACGGGGATCGGTATCCCCGAGGAGTATATTTCTAAAATATTCGAGCCCTACTTTACCACCAAAGAGACGGGCTCGGGACTCGGACTTACCCTGGTCTTTAAAATTATCAAGGAACATCAGGGAGAAATTACGGTGCACTCAAAGGAAGGCGAAGGAACTACCTTCACGATTATCCTGCCGGTTCCCCAGAAAGAACGGCGGCTTATTGCCTATGAAGGAGGCGCCTCAGCATGAAGTTCAAACTCCTTGTGGTGGATGATGAAAAAAATATCCGGGAAGGCCTTGCGGAAGCCCTGCAGCTTGATGGTCATGAAGTAGCCCTGGCTGCGGATGGGGATGAAGCGTACAACCGTTTTCAGAAAGGGGATATAGATCTGGTTATTACGGATCTCCGCATGCCCGGAATGAGTGGGGAAGAATTGCTCCGGCGGATTACCTCTGAAAGCCCAGGGCTTCCGGTTATCGTTCTTACCGGTCATGGCACCGTAGAAAATGCGGTAGATGCCATGCGCAACGGGGCCTATGATTTTCTTACCAAACCGGTGAACCTGGATCGCTTGTCTCTCCTGGTAAAGCGGGCCCTGCAAAACCGAGAACTGTTTATCCAGCATCATCGACTGGAAGAAGAACTCGAGCGGAGTCGGGATATTGCCACCATTATTGGTAAGAGTCCCGCCATGCGAAAGGTCTACGATACCATACGGCAGGTGGCGCCTACCAAAGCCTCGGTGCTCATCACCGGCGAATCGGGGGTAGGGAAGGAATTGGTGGCCGATGCGATCCACGAGCTTTCGCCACGAAAGGGAAAACCCCTGGTTAAGGTCCACTGTGCGGCTTTGGCGGCAACCCTCCTGGAAAGCGAACTCTTCGGTCACGAAAAGGGGGCTTTTACGGGGGCCGTGGCCCGGAAGCGGGGGCGCTTTGAATTGGCCCATGAGGGGACCCTGTTTCTCGATGAAATTGGGGAAATCGACCAGAATGTACAGATTAAAATTCTCCGGGTCCTCCAGGAAAAGAAGTTTGAGCGGGTGGGGGGCGAAGAAACCATCGAAGTGGATGTCCGCATTGTGGCGGCCACCAATCGGGACCTTAAGGCGGAAATAGAAAAGGGGAATTTTCGGGAAGACCTGTATTATCGCCTTAATGTGGTTAATATCCATGTGCCGCCCCTGCGGGAACGGAAAGATGATATTCCTCTCTTGGTGGCTGCCTTCTTAAGGGAATTTGCCCGGGAAAATAACAAAAATATTGAGGGAATCGACAACCGAGCCCGCCAGGCTCTGTACTCCTATGAATGGCCCGGGAATGTGCGGGAGCTACGGAATTGTATCGAAAGTGCGGTGGTCATGGCAAAGGGCTCGGTGATTACCCTGGACGACCTTCCTCCCACGGTGGCAAACAGTCAAGGGGCCCGTCATATCCGAATTCCCCTGGGGACGACCTTGGCGGAGGCAGAAAAGATTATCATCCGGGAAACCCTGGCAGCCCAACAGGGAAATAAAAGCAAGACCGCCGAAGTGCTCGGTATCGGCCGCAAAACGCTCCATCGGAAGCTTGCCGAATGGGGAGACCTTTCCGAAGCAGAAGCTATTGAGGAAGAGGAGGATTCCTCAGGTTCCTGAAAAGGGCGCCTGTTGTATGGTCCTCTTGGGTGGGATTAGTAAGGGGAATAGACCCCCCTCATTCCTGTAAGGGAAAGGTAAGAGCCTTAACCCAACCCTCAGATCTTTAAAAAAATGCACCTTCTGTTTGCTTGTTTTGGATGGGATGCACAGGTCTTTAAAAAAGAGGACCTTCTGGTTGCTTATTCTACCCGGCCGGTTTCGCGCCACCGCTGGATCCGTTCGTAGGCAGCGTTAATGCGGGCCGATTTTTCTGTGGCCCGCTGCATGTTTGCAGGGTGCCCTGCATGCCGGTCAGGATGGTGAAGTTTGAGGAGCCGTTTATAGGCGGCTTTACAGGTTTCTTCATCGGCGCCAAAGGGTACCCCCAATTCTTCAAAGTCCTTTCGTAGGGTCTCGGGAATAGATTGATTTCGAGTACTTCCTCTGGCAGCTCTCGAAAAGGCGTTTCCCCCGTTTTCAAACTGAGAACCCTCAAAGTCTGTTTGCCGCTGCCACCGGGAAGAGCGGGAATTGAGAAAATCCTCAAGTTCCTGGTAAGCCTCATCTAAATCGGGATCACTAAAGGGCCTTTGAGAAGAGGAATGAGGGGGGGGAGAAAACCACGGATCCTCTTCTCGAAGAAAACTGCGGAGAACCTCCCCCAAACGATCAAAAAACTTGTCCATACCTACTTGTACCCCTTTATATATTCAATATACTATGGGTAAGGAACTTCCGTACAGGGGCCTATGAACCTTTCCCCTGGTATACCCCTTGCGATGAAATAGTTTTTAACGATATAGTTTATATCGTTAAAAATATAACGAATAAAACGGTGAACAAGTGAGGTAGGTATGGATATACGAAAGCATGATTTTGGCACCCTTTATACGGGAGAACGGGTACATCTGTATGAACTTTCGAATAAAAAAATTACCCTTTTTTTATCTACCTATGGCGCTACCTGGGTAGCCCTGTTTTTACCTGATAAAAACGGGAAGAAAGAGGATATTCTCCTGGGCTATCCCACTCTGGAAGGATATACTAAGAATAGTCCCTATTTTGGGGTTACCGTAGGACGCTTTGCAAACCGTATTGGCAAAGGTGCCTTCGTGGTGGATGGAACAACCTACCATCTTCCTATAAATGATGGGCAAAATACTCTGCATGGGGGCTACCGGGGCTTTGATAAACGAAACTGGAAGGCCCGCCCCTTTAAAACAAAGGATACGGTGGGGGTTTGTTTTGAATTATACAGCCCCGCTGGGGATGAAGGCTTCCCGGGAAATCTTCAGGCGGAGGTTCGCTATGCCCTTACCAAGGATCACCGTATTACCTGTGAATATCGGGCCTTCGTGGATGCTCCCTGCCCGGTGAATCTAACCAATCATGCCTATTTCAATTTGAATGGAGAAGGACGGGGAACCATTCTGGATCACGAAGTACGGCTCTTTGCTTCTCAGGTACTCGAGGTGGACCAGAATCTTTTGCCTACCGGAAAAATTCTTTCGGTTACCGATAAAAATCATGGGGCCTTTGATTTTACCCGTCCAAAACCCATTGGCCAGGATATTCAGAAGATCCCCGGCGGCTATGATCACTGTTATGTAGTCGATGGGAAAGAGGGAACCCTCCGTCCCGTTGCCGAGGTGTATGCTCCCCTTTCGGGGCGGCGGATGAGGGTTTTCTCTACCCAGCCGGGGGTTCAATTTTATACGGGGAACTTTTTACGGAATGAGGTAGGCAAGAAGGGGTCCTTGTATCCCCAGCATGGGGGTTTTTGCCTCGAAACCCAGCATTTCCCCGATAGCCCTAACCGGAGCGAATTCCCCTCAGCTATTTTTGGGCCGAATCGTCCTTACCGAGAAGAAGCTTATTTCCAGTTTTCTTGGGAAAGCTAGGGTGCTTGAAACAAAGAACAATAAAAATTAAACTGAAACGAGAAGGGGAGTCGGGTCGGTGTCGGAACAGAAAAAACTCTTGCTTAAGATATTTAAGGCAGAACTAGAGGACTGTATCGAAGATGCAGAAGACCTTTCTAACCTGTATGAACGTCGTTTTTGCAGTGATGATGTCACTAATTATGTATATCAAGAAAACCGGGCCCTGCTCCAACGAGAAATTGCGGGTTTAAGGGATTCTCTTCAGATTCTCGATTCCCTTAATATTGAGCAATATAAGGATTACCGGGAATTGGCCGGCGCAATCGACGAAATTATTCAAAAAGTGGTAATGGAATTGGAAGACCCCGAAGCAGTTTACACTATTGCAAAACGTAAATTGCTTAAGGTTTTGAAATACATTGAGGATCGGTCGATCTAACCAGTCCTGGCGAAAGTGAGGAGACTATGGATATTCAATTGCAGGAACTACTTGATAAAATAAAAAGGGATGGTGTAGAAGCGGCCACAGCTCAGGCTGAGGCTATTATCCAGGAAGCAAAACAGCGGGCTACGGCTATAGTAGAGCAGGCAAAAAAAGATGCCGAAAACCAGGTGAAACGGGCCCAGGAAGAAACCGTTCGGCTTGAAAAGGCCAGTATTGCGGCGATTGAACAGGCAGCTCGTAACGGGCTGCTGCAATTTAAAGATGAGGTGCAGGCCCTTTTAAATCAACTTGTGACAAACACACTGGAGAAGGCATACGACGAAAAGGTTCTTCAGGAATGCTTACCCACCATCCTTACCGAATGGGTACGAAAGGGGCAGGACTCGTTGGAATTGCTTCTTTCCCCCGCCGATTTGGAAAAACTTAAAGATTCCCTGTTTAAAAAATTAACCAATGAGCTTGCAAAAGGGGTGGAACTCAAGGCTGATCGTAGCTTAAAGCGGGGGTTCCGCATTGCACAGAAAGATGGAGCGGTATATTACGATTTTTCTGCTCCTGCGGTAGCAGAACTCCTGTGTACGTACCTCAATCCTCGCCTGGCAGAAATCCTTCGAGGCGTGGCTCAAAACATAGACCGTGGGGAGTAAGGGTGTGTCTGCGTACTACTACCTGGTAGCCCAACTCCCTTCCCTTTCATTTGGAGTGCCGGCGGGGATTGATATTCCCTCTTTTCTCGATCTTTGTGGATCCTTTCTGAGCGAAAAGGATAGGGCCTTGTTGCCGCTCTTGGCTCTTTCTCCCGAAGGGAATATCACCGGTGCCTTGGGGAGTGGGTATGAGCAGGAGATAAAGCCCTGTGGGTCTCCTGTAATTGACGGCTGGCGCCGGTGGGAACGGGCCCTTCGCCTTCATCTAGGACAGGGACGGTATCAGCGGCTTAAACGGGAGACTCCCCGCCTTGCGGATCCTCCGGTGGATCCCCTTGATGCGGCCAGGGTTGCTCGCTCTGCCCTCACGATAAGCGATCCCCTGGAGGCAGAGACCTTCTTGGATCGGGAGCGGTGGGCCGTAATTGACTGTCTTATGGGGTTTGATTATTTTGGTCGAGATTCGGTCTTTGCCTATTATCTTAAATTGCAAATTCTCGAGCGGCGGAGTCTCTTTACGCGAGAACGGGGACTTGAAGCCTTTTCATCGGTCTATGCTTCGATCGTAGAAGCGGCCAAACTGTAGTTTGTAGATGGGAGAACCAGCATGGTTGGAACGAAGGGAACAGTGATAGCGGTAAACGGTAACATGGTAGGTGTCCGCTTCGAAGGGATTGTCTCCATGAACGAAGTGGCCTACGTTATCGTGAAGGATAAACGGTTAAAAAGTGAAGTAATCCGGATCCGGGGAAACCTGTGTTATCTACAGGTGTTCGAAATGACCAAGGGGATCGCCGTCGGTGATCCGGTGGAATTCTCCGGGGACATGCTTTCGGTAGAACTCGGGCCGGGCCTGCTCGGGCAGGTGTTCGACGGGCTCCAGAATCCCCTCCCGAAACTGGCGGAGCAGGCGGGCTATTTCCTTGAACGGGGGATCTACCTTGATGCGCTTCCTCTGGATGCAAACTGGGAATTTACCCCCACGGCAAAAGTGGGGGACGTGGTGGAGCGGGGAGACACCCTCGGCACCGTTCCAGAAGGGGCCTTTACCCATCGGATCATGGTCCCATTCAATCTGTATGGGCAGTATACGGTAAAGTCGATTCGACCCGCCGGATCCTACCATGTCCGGGAAACCATCGCGGAGTTGGAGGATGTCTCCGGTACGGTAATTCCGGTGGCCCTTTCTTTCCGATGGCCCGTAAAGCGGGCGGTGGATTGTTACGAAGAACGGCTTAAACCGGTAGAACCCCTCGTGACCCATGTCCGGTTGATTGATACCTTCTTCCCTGTGGCTCGCGGGGGAACCTACTGTATTCCCGGCCCCTTTGGGGCAGGAAAGACAGTGCTCCAGCAGATTACAAGCCGCCACGCGGATGTGGACATCGTGGTTATCGCTGCCTGTGGTGAACGGGCCGGCGAAGTGGTGGAAACCCTCAAGGAGTTTCCGGAACTGCTGGATCCCAAAACGGGCCGTAGCCTTATGGAACGGACCGTTATCATTTGTAATACCTCTTCTATGCCCGTAGCGGCCCGGGAAGCGTCCGTGTATACGGCAGTGACCATCGCCGAATATTACCGGCAGATGGGGCTCCATGTGTTACTCCTGGCGGACTCCACCAGCCGCTGGGCCCAGGCAATGCGGGAAATGTCGGGACGGCTCGAGGAAATCCCCGGAGAAGAGGCCTTCCCCGCATATCTGGAATCGGTCATTGCGGCCTTCTACGAACGGGCGGGCATTGTTCGTCTTAAAGATGGCAAGGTGGGCTCCGTGACCATTGGGGGAACCGTCTCGCCTGCGGGAGGTAACTTTGAAGAACCCGTAACCCAGGCGACCCTTAAGGTGGTGGGGGCCTTCCATGGCCTTTCCCGGGAACGATCCGATGCCCGTAAGTATCCCGCCATCCATCCCCTAGATTCCTGGTCCAAATACAATGGCATCATTCCCAGAGAAAAGGTTCGCTATGCCCATAGCTTTATGGCCCGGGGAAGTGAAGTAGAACAGATGATGAAGGTGGTCGGGGAAGAAGGAACTAGCCTTGAGGATTTTATTATCTACCTTAAGGGAAATTTCCTGGACTCGGTGTATTTTCAGCAGAACTCCTTTGACCCGGTGGATGCGGCGGTAAGCCCGGAACGGCAAAAGCATGTGTTTGCCCTGCTGTTAAAAATCCTGGCAAGCCAATTTAATTTTTCTTCCAAAGAAGAGGCCCGGACCTACTTTAACCGCCTGCGGCAGAAATTCCTGGACTACAACGGTTCGGAATGGAAGAGCCAGCGTTTTAAGGAAATCGAGGAAGAAATTATGGCTTCCGTGGCCGAACGCAGCCAGGGGCTGGATCCCCGGGCAGAAAAACTACTGGTATAGGACGGAGTGGCGCCATGAAAAAGATATATAGCAAGATTGAATCGATTACAGGAAACGTCATCACCGTCCGGGCGACGGATGTACGATATGGAGATTTGGCGGAAATTGATACCGCCTTTGGGACCTCCCTGGCGGAGGTAATCCGGCTACAGGAAGATCTGGTTTCCCTCCAGGTCTTTGCGGGAGGTCGGGGAATCTCCACTGGAGATACGGTTCGGTTTTTAGGGCATCCCATGCGGGTATCCTTTTCGGAAAACCTCCTGGGCCGTATTTTTAATGGGGCCGGGGAGCCCCGGGACAAGGGGCCGACCCTCCGGGAAAACCTTATCCCCATTGGGGGACCCTCGGTAAATCCTTCCAAGCGAATCATCCCCCGCCGGATGATCCGGACGGGTATCCCCATGATCGACCTGTTTAATACCCTGGTGGTTTCCCAGAAGCTTCCCATTTTTTCTGTTTCGGGAGAACCCTATAACGAACTCCTTGCCCGGATCGCCATGCAGGCGGAGGTAGACATTATCATTCTGGGGGGCATGGGGTTAAAATACGACGATTATCTGTATTTTAAGGATACCCTGGAGAATGCGGGGGCCCTTTCCCGGACCGTCATGTTTGTCCATACCGCTGCGGATCCAGTTGTAGAATGTCTCATGGTTCCTGACATATCTCTTGCGGTGGCCGAACAGTTTGCCCTTCAGGGTAAGGACGTGCTTGTCCTCCTGACGGATATGACGAACTTTGCCGATGCCCTTAAGGAAATCGCCATTACCCAGGAACAGGTTCCTTCGAACCGGGGCTATCCGGGGGATCTCTATAGTCAGCTTGCGGCCCGGTACGAAAAGGCCGTCGATTTTGATACCGCCGGCTCTATTACCATCCTGGGGGTAACCACCATGCCGGGGGATGACGTGACCCACCCCGTTCCGGACAATACGGGCTATATTACCGAAGGTCAGTATTACCTTAAGAATGGTCGGATTGAGCCCTTTGGGTCCCTTTCTCGTTTAAAACAGCAGGTAAATGGCAAAACCCGTCCCGATCATCGGGCCCTCATGGATGGGATGATAAAACTCTACGCGGCCTACAAGGACACCCTGGAAAAAAAGGCCATGGGCTTCATGATGTCCGCCTGGGATATGAAGCTCCTTAAGTACGGAGAAAAATTCGAAAAGGAAATGATGGACCTTTCGGTAAATATTCCCCTTGAACGGGCCCTGGACCTGGGATGGGAAATCCTGGCCGATTGTTTTGAGCCCGAAGAAACGGGGCTCAGAACAGAGTTGATTAACCAGTATTGGCCTAAAAAGCGAGCCTAGGGGGCTTACCCATGGCAAAGATAAAGCTTACCAAAAACGAGCTTAAAAAACAGAAGGATGCCCTCAAGATGTATGAGCGGTACCTTCCCACCCTGATGCTTAAAAAACAGCAGCTTCAGATGGAAATTCGGGTGGTAGAAGGTAAAATAGCCCGGCTTGAGGAGACAAAAAAGCAGGTGCAAGATAAGGCAACGCCCTGGATTGCGGTGTTTGGCGAGACGGGGATATGCACTGCCGATTTGATCCGGGTGCAACAGGTCCATACCGAGCGGGGGAACATTGCGGGGGTTGATATTCCCCTGTACAAGGGCTTAGATTTCTGGGTTGCACCCTACGATGTGCTTCGAACCCCCCTCTGGCTTGATGCGGCCATATCCCTATTATGCCAGATGCTGGAACTGGATATGGAGATTCGGGTGCTTCGGGAACAGCAAAAACGATTGGAACAGGAACTGCGGACCACCAGTCAGCGGGTGAATTTGTTTGAAAAGGTGAAAATCCCTGAGACAAAGGCAAATATAAAGAAAATTCGGGTGTATCTGGGGGATCAGCAGACCGCAGCGGTGGTTCGAGGAAAAATTGCCAAACGAGCGATGGAGAGGGTATCCCAATGATAGTTCCCATGAAAAAGGTGTCCCTGGTTATTCTTGCAAAGGAACGGGATGAGGCCCTATCTCGGCTTGGTGAACTAGGGGTGTTGCATATAGAAAAGCATTCGGTTCAATCGGAGGAACTCCAAAAGCTCCTGGAAACGAAACAGAAAACCGAACAAGCCCTGAGCATCCTGCGAAACTACCAGAAGCAAAGCGATAAAGGGGAGTCTGAAAAAAGGCGTTCCTCCGAGAAAAAGGAAGCTGCCCCGAAAGGTTCCCTTTCGGCCCAGGAAGTCCGGCATCGGGTCCTCTCCCTTGTGGAAGAACGGAAAAACCTCCAGGAAGCCCTCCTGACGGATCAAAAAGAGGTTTCCCGCCTTGAACCCTGGGGATCCTGGAATCCGGCGGACCTGGACTACCTTAAAGAAAAGGGAATAGTGCTTATTCCCTATGAGCTTCCCCGAAGGGTCTACGAAAAAGTGGGAAAAACGGTCCAGCTTATCGTGCTTTCGCAGGATGCGACAGTAGTTCGCTGTGTAGCCCTGGGGGAGCCCATCCACGGAGAAAGTCCTTTCCCTCTGCCTGCCCTTCCTCTTTCTGAGTTAAAAGCTCGGATTCAGGAGCGCCAGGAACAACTTCGTTCTATAGAAGCCGAACTTACTGAGTTAGCTCCCTCTTTTTCTTCTTTAGAGAAGGAAATAGAACGACTTCGGCAGAAAATCGAATTTGAGATGGCCCGGCTTTCCCTTACTATTACTGAAGATACCCCCGAAGCCCTTTCTGTTTCCTGGCTGACTGGGTACGTACCGGTGGATGTGGCAGGAAAACTGAAGCGGGCCGCCGCGGAATACGGTTGGGCCCTCATCATGGATGATCCGGGCGATACGGATTCGCCGCCAACCCTCATCAAGAATAACCCCTTTGTTCGTATCATCCAGCCCGTCTTCGATCTTTTGGGAACGGTCCCAGGGTATCGAGAATATGATATCAGCCTTTCTTTCCTCCTCTTCTTTTCCCTTTTCTTTGCCATGATCATGGGGGATGCAGGCTATGGGGCCCTTCTTTTGGGGACTTCCCTCTGGTTTGCTTTTAAGAATAAACGGCAACACGGGGTGGTTCCTGACGGCATACGGTTATTACTCCTTCTTTCTTCTGCCACCATAGGCTGGGGGGCGATTACGGGAACCTGGTTTGCTATTTCCTATGAACAACTTCCGGGCTTTTTGCAGAGCCTAGTGATTCCACCCTTCCGTCCTGACCCAAGCCTTTCGGCAAAAGAGGCTAACCGTCTTATTCAACAAAACATTAAGCACCTGTGTTTCATTATCGGAACGGTGCAGCTTGTGTTAGCCCATATAAAAAACATTAAGAAGAGTCTTCCTTCCCTTACGGCGGTGGCTCAGCTTGGCTGGCTTACCATGGTGGCGGGGCTCTATTTCCTCGTTCTTAACCTCGTATTGGATAAAAATACCTTCCCCGTGCCTCCCTTTGCCTTATGGATGATTGGGGGAGGGCTTGCTACCTATTTTATCTTTGCAGAACAGAAGGGGGGAAACTTCTTTAAAAACATTCTTACCAGTGTGGCCAATTTCCTGCCTACCTTTTTGTCCGCGGTATCTAGCTTTTCGGATATTATCAGTTATATCCGTTTGTTTGCGGTTGGACTTGCGGGCTATGCAATTGGAGAAAGTTTTAATGCCATGGCCCTGGGTTTTGCCTCGCCGGTGGTGCGAATTGTGGCGGGCTCTCTTATCTTAGTTGCGGGGCACGGCCTTAATCTTGCCATGAGCGCCCTTTCAGTGGTGGTTCATGGGGTTCGGCTTAACATGTTGGAATATTCCGGCCATTTAGGGATGGAATGGTCCGGTGTAAAATATGTTCCCTTTGCTGTACGGCAACAGCATGAGCAAGAGGGATGAGTCATTTCTTAAGGAGTGGGTATGATGAATATTGGGATGATTGGTATTGCAGCATGCCTCGGGCTTTCTGCGTTGGGTTCTGCCTTAGGTGCAGGGATTGCAGGAATGACCGCTATTGGATCCTGGAAAAAGTGTTTTCTCCAGAATAAACCGGTGCCCTTTCTCCTGGTGGCCTTTGCGGGGGCGCCCCTTACGCAGACCATCTACGGTTTTATTTTGATGAATCAAATCAAGGGGAGTTCCCTTGATGAGATTGCTAAAATGGCGGTGGGGCTTTTTGCTGGTCTTGCCATGGGGGCCTCTGCCCTGTATCAGGGGAAGGCGGCGGCCTATGCGGCGGATGCCCTGGCGGAGACGGGACAGGGGTTTGGTAACTACATCCTCGTGGTAGGTCTTATCGAAACGGTGGCCCTCTTTGTGATGGTGTTCTCCATGGGCCTCGTGGGGTAAAAAATCCTTAAGGCCTGAGGATGTCTTTAGCTTTAAAAAGGTATTGTCCAGAGAACAGGGGGCCCTGAGGGGGTTCCCCTGTTTTTGTTTTTAAAGGAACTGCCAGCGTACCTGGGGGCCTCTGTGGCAATAAATCCCTGTCGGGGAGCTTCCTCTCGACTTTTCTTGTATTCTCTTTTATGATGAACCCATGGAACAGACAAACCCGGTAATTAAAAAAAGCCGGATCGTGAAAATTGGTGGTTTTGATCACATAGAGCCCCTGCTTCTCGGTGGATCTTACCCGGTGGTGGTGCAAACCATGTGGAAAGAAGCCTTGTCCGCCGACAACCTGATAGGGGAGGGCCTTGCCAAAACCCTTAGTCAAATAGAGGCCTTGCAAAATCTGGGTTGCCGCATCCTTCGCTTTGCGGTTCCCACCATGGAAGGGGCAGAACTTCTTGGTACCCTTGCTCGCTCCACTTCTATGCCCCTGGTGGCGGATATTCATTTTGATTACAAAATCGCCCTTCGTTGTATGGATTTCCCTATTGCCAAAATTCGCATCAATCCCGGTAATATTGGGGGTGCCGAGAAGGTGCGACAGGTTGTGGAAAAGGCTAAAGATCGGGGGGTGCCCATCCGTATTGGGGTAAATGGGGGAAGCCTTCCCCAGGACCTTCGAAGAGAGGTTGATAGGGGAGCCCTCTCGATGCCGGTGGCACTTCTTACCGCCGCAGAACGGGAATTAGAGCTTTTTGATCAATTTGGTTTTGATACGGTGCTGGTTTCGCTTAAATCATCTTCAATACAGGATACCCTTGAGGCAAACAGGCTTTTTGCTCAGAAGTACGATATTCCCCTTCATCTGGGCGTAACCGAGGCAGGTCCCCTCATTGCCGGGGTGGTGCGAAATGCTATCGCCCTGTATAGCCTCCTAAAGGAAGGCATTGGGGCAACCCTACGGGTTTCTCTTTCGGACACAATGGAAAAGGAAGTTATTGCGGGCAGGGAAATTCTTACGGCTCTCCAGGAAGGGACCCCGAGGGGATCGATATCTGGCGATTCTTCCCGGGGGGTGGTCATTGTTTCCTGTCCCCGCTGCGGAAGAAATGGGTTTGATACCCATGCTTTTACGGAGCGATGGCAATACCGGCTCTATGGCCTTAAAAAGGATATTACCGTGGCTATTATGGGCTGCGCCGTAAATGGCCCTGGCGAAGCTCGCCATGCAGATCTGGGTATTACCGGTGCCGGGGACCGGGTCCTGATCTTTAAGCATGGCGTTGTGGTTCGGACCGTGACCGCCGAAGAGGCGGACAAGGCCTTCGAAGAGGAGCTCAATTCTCTATGAGACACGGGGGGGCTTTTTTCCTTATTGGCATGGTTCTCCTGGGATGGCTTGTACCTGCCAGAGCTTTTACACTGGAAGATCCCCCATGGCTCGTTCTGGAAAAAGGGAAACAGCTCTTTCGAAAAGGGGAATATGGAACGGCCCTGGGGTATTTTGAACAGGCCCGGGATCTCCAGAAAAAGCGATATGAACGATTTCGAGAGGATTTCATTACGATCCTTAGTGTGGCTGAGGTGCGGCGACTTGGTGATTCTTTACCTGATGTAGAACGGTATATCTCAGAGAAAAATTTGCAGCGGGGCAAGGAAATCATCCAGGAGTTGCAGTACCGTGCTTCTTCTGAAAGACTTAAAAATTCAGTGCAACAGGCATTAGAAATTCTTAAGGAATTGCAACAGTATCCCGAGGCCGAGTACTGGATTGGTGAAGTCTATCGGGTTACCGGTGAAACGGCGATCGCCCTGATGCAGTATAAAAAAGCCTATGAACAACGCTCTGCCCTCCAAGAACCTGACTTCGCACTTCATATTTTGTATGCCATGGTAGATGTATATAAAGCAAGGGGTGAGTACATCGAGTATGAGAAGACCCTTCTGGCAGTTCTTGAAAATGACCCATGGTGGATAAAGGATACCTTTATCAAGAAGGCCATGCAAAGGACCCTTTTCCAGGAAGGGATAGAAAAATTTCTTACGATTTATCGTTACGATAAGGCCCTTTTTGAAAAGGCCCATCGGTACCTCGGTTTTTATTATTATCAGACCGGTCGTTACGAACGGGCGGCAGAGCATTTTATTTTTAGTTTCCTTATTCAAAACACCCTTTTGATAGAAGAGTTAAAACGACAGGTTTTTGAATATACCTACACTACCTATCCAGACATGCTGGGTCGTCTTATGAAAGTCCCGACCATACTCGAGTATGTTAAAACTGAGGAGTATTTCAAAATGTTATATTATGGGGCCGCATCCTTTTATGCGGTGGGAGAACGCTTTCTTGCACAGAAAATATGGGGATATGTGGCTACCTACAGTGCCGAACAGGAATGGAAAAGTCGTTCGAGTAGGCAGCTACAAAAACCCTTTATAGAACCAGTTAATGATAAACCCTGGTAAAGGAGAAGCAACATGCGGAGTAAAAACATGGGTACCAAAAAATACTATGGTATGGTGCTGGCTTTCATGCTGGTAGGGGGTATTTTCCCTCTTGCGGCAGATCATCCAGAAAATCAGCTGGCCCTGGGACCGGTGATTGGAGCCCAGTATGGAGCTAAAGGGGCGGGGAGCAGCCTTGGGCTCGCATTAAAGTTCCCGGATATTCCCCTTTTCTGGGCCACCTATGTGGGATTCACCTCCGATTCTTTTGGTTTTAGTTTAACCGGCGATAAGTATATCTATGATGAAAACCTGATCGCCGAAAAGGGATTTAAGCTGGATTGGTACTTTGGCCTTGGTGGCTATCTTACCGTTGGTTCTCAAAGGGATGTTTTTATCATGGCTACGGGAGCTCGGTTCCCCCTGGGGGCTTCCTGGCACATCAATAAAGAGTGGGAACTGTTCCTTGCCCTCACTCCTACGGTGGGGATTTCTCTGGCACCGGAGCTTAAATTCCCCGACTGGTTTATCGGCGCCGAGTTGGGGCTTCGCTACTGGTTTCCCCGGACGGCTTCAACAAAAGGGGGCGGTAAAAAATGAATAAGATCATTCTCAAGGCTCAAGATCTGGATGGTTTTTTAACCGAAACGGATAAACAAAACATCGCCGATATGGACGCCCTCTATCGGCAGGTGTTGCTTTCTTTTAGTATCCTTTCTACCACTCAGTCTGCCACAGAGAAGGCGAAGGAAGAACAGAATCTGATAGCCCTGTACAACGAGATGGGGAAGCGAATGCAGGATATCTGCAAGGATGAACCCCGTATCCATGTGTATTCGTTTTTAACTCCCCAGGAAAGTCATCCCGAGGCCTCTCGCCTTATTGCAAAGCTCCGGGATGTGCGAACCGGTGGCCAGGAGTTCGTCTACTATATTCAACGGGCCTATGAGATGCTGTTTAAGCTGGCCTATGCGCTTCCCCAGGCAGCAAGCAAAAACTATCTTATCGTGAAAACCCCAGTTACTATCCCGGTACAGAATTATGCGGTCCATAAAATTCCCAATATTGATGATAAGATTGAAAATACCGTGATGTGTGTTATGCTGCGGGGAGCCCTCTTACCTTCGATGATCATGTCAAAGGAAATTCAGGAATATTCTTCCCATGGGTATGTTACTCCCTTTGCGCTGTTTAAGATAAAACGGGATGAGTCCCGCCACGAAAATGATATGGAATATATTCTGGATCTCGAAAAGTCCTATTTTAAATTAGAGTCCCTTAATGACAAGGACCTTATTTTTGCAGATCCCATGAATGCCACCGGTGGAAGTCTGGTCACGGTGGTAAAATATCTCCTTGATCAGGGAGTACGGCCCCGGTCGGTTCAGTTCTTTAATGTTATTTCTGCCCTGAAAGGAGCGCTCCGGGTAGTCCGGGCCCTGGAAAACTGTAAGGTGTATACCCTCTGGATGGATCCGGTGTTGAATGAAATGGCCTATATCCTTCCTGGACTGGGAGATGCGGGGGACCGTATCAACGGGAAAGATCGGGAAGATCAACCCCGCAACATCATTCAGCTGATTGCCGACTACGGTTCAAATATTGCCAATTTATATCGTTCCCAGCTCCGAGAAATAGAGGACACCGTCCTCGGTGGGGATCGTTAACAGCATAGGCGATGGTAGGGGAAAGAAAATGAGGCAGGCCGGTACCAGGGCAACACAAAAGTATGCTCTCCCCCACAAAGAAAAGGGCTGCCTCCTGTTTTATAGCATGATAGCCAGCGTTTCCCTGTTCATCCTGGTGAATGGCTGCACCTCTGTTCCTCCCTCGGTGAGCGCAGAGGATAGTTATTCCCTCGGGGTTTTTTATTTTGAAAAGAAAAACTACCCTGAAGCGGCCCGCTGGTTTTCCTATGCCCGACGGGATGAAAAAACTATGGCCGCTGCGGTCTACTATTTGGGGCGTATCGCCTTTGAACAAGGTCGATATGATGAGGCCGCCCAGTTTTTTAAAGAACTGCTTAACCGGGATAGCGACAATACCATGGTCCTTCAGGCCCTGGCTTTTTCCTACCTCAAAGGGGGGCGGTATCAAGAAGCGATACAGACCTACCAGAGGATTATAACCTTATTGCCGGCTCACCGAGAAAGTTTCTATAATTATGCCCTCCTGTTGTATACCACCGGTTCCTACGAAGCGGCCCGGCAGGTGATGCTTACTATTTCTGAAATGGGAGAGCCTTCTTCCCCTAACCGCAATGAGATTCTGCTCCGGGCCCGTATCGAACGGGCCTTGCAGCATCCTGAGGCCCTTGAGTTCTATCAAAATTATCTGGCCGCTTCTGAGGAGCCGCGGGTTCTTTTTGAATTTGCCTCCTGTCTCACGGAACAGCAATTCTACGGCCGGGCGGCGGAGCTATATAACCGGATTATCAAAGAAAAAATCTATGAGAAAATTGGTGAGTCTCTGGGGAATATTTACCTTTTGCAGGGGAAGAATCTCTTACTTGCCGATTCTGCTTCCCAGGAAGGGGCCCTCGCAATACAAAAGGCCCTGCAAGAAGGAATCCCCCTCAGTACTATTCAGGAAACTCTGGGGCCTTTATCTCGCCTACCCATCGTTCAAAAGGTGTTGCAGGGGAATCCCTAGCTTTTGCTTTGGAATTGGGGGAGATAGGTCCAGAAGGAGCGGAGAAGCTTTTCTATTTTTCCGTGTTCAGGTTTTATAAAAAGGTAAAAATGTCGATTTTCTGGATACACGCACAGATGCTTTAAAAGGCTCATTTCGTCTAGGTCGTTCCATAAGAGGCTGAGCTTTTCGTATACGGCAGGCCGATCCCAGAGAAGGATGTAGGACCGCTTTCTGCCTTTTGTATCGATGATTCTTTCCTGTTCTTCCTGGTTAAATTGTTCAATGCCCCGGATAGTAGCAGCTACTTTCCGGTAGTATGCTTTTTCGATAATGTGTCCCTCGCCGATGAGGGGAAGCTCGCTATGGATGGTGAGATAGTAGCGATCCTGGGCTCCTAAGAGCAGCGCAAAGGGCAGATACAGGGCGGATTGGCGGGGAAGAAAGGTAAAGGTACCTTCTGCTTTCTTAAAAGGGGGCTTAAGACTATAGGTAGCGTGATACCCAATGGCTCCGCCGATATTTACATACGTCGTATCCACCGGATGAAGAACCCTTTCTGTTTCCTGGGCGATTACCGAAGCAAACCAGCGGTTTTTCTTCATGCCAAGGAAATAACGAAGGACGAGAAAAATAGCTAACAGGGTAAGAGGAATAAGGTACCAGTTCATGCATAGCTCCGAATGTGTTGTATAAGAGGAGATATCTCGATTTTAGCGAGATCATCTAACGCCAGGATACCCCCTTCAACATAGTTAAAGGTAAATAAGGGGATATTTCCCAGGGTTTTCTGAATCTTCAGATTTGTGTTGTTTTCTGTTAACACCTTATTATAACAAAGGCTCGCGATGGGTATCTTGAGTTTCTTCAGTTCCTCGTTAATCCGGAGGGTTTCGGCAAGACTCAGCTCATCAGGGTTCAGAACGACTGAGATATAACTGTGCTGAGAAAAAAGTTCCTGCAGGGTCTTAAGCCGGCGCTGCATGTTTTGCAATTTCCCGTAAAGAGGATCCTCTTCTTTTTTTATGGTACCTCCTAAGACGGCAGCCTCAGGATTAAGTTTCAAAAGGGTTCGCCGTTTTTCCAGGAGAGTGGCCCGCAAGCGGGAAAGTTCCTGTATCCACAGGTTAGTTAAGGCCGGCATGGCTAAAAAACGGAGGGTCAGCGCCGTTGGAGGGGTGTCAAAAATAAGACAGTCATGGCTCTCCTTGTAGGTGGTATAAAGGTGTTCAATGGCCCACAAAACGGCATACTCCTCGGTTCCCGGTGCATAGTTCATGATATCCAGGTATTTTTCGAGATTCAATACGGAGACATACCGATAGGTCTCTTGAATTTCCGCCTTGCTTTGTTCGAGGTAGGTCCGTATCCATTCTTTAAGATCCACTTCTATGCCTTCAAGATTTTCTCGTATACGGCGGGGCTTGTTGGTGAGAGGGGTATGAAAAAGGTCCCCCACATTGTGGGCTGGATCGAGGGAACACAGAAGCACCCGTTTGCCATGACTTGCAAAGCGGTAGGCGCTTGCACAGGCAAGGGTTGTTTTACCTACCCCGCCTTTACCGAGGAAAAAAACGACGGGAAGCATAGCCTAATCCACATTCAGCATGCCCATGAGGGCTCCCAGCGGATCCTGGGCAAAATCGGCCCGGCTTGTCATGGTGGCCAGTTCTGCTTCCATCAGAGGAAGCAGTTCCAGGGTTATCGCCGGCGGCGGAGCCGGAAGCCCCACAAAACTTCCGAGGAGCAACAGGGCAAAGAGATTCTGCAGTTCCTTTACTTCGAATTCAAGGACTGCCGTTGCTTTTTCCCGTTGTATCTGCGTAAGAATTTCTATCACCCTGCCAAGGGTAGTTTTTATGTTTGTGAGAAACATTCCCTGTCCTTTGCATTGCCTGGGAGCCCTTAGGGCTCCCAACGGCGCCACCTGTTCTATCTATTGGCTGTTTCTTGTTTGAATTGTTTGTAGAAACTTACGATCATCACCACATTCAGAATGAGCATGATAAGATTGATAAGGCCTACCACACTTCCGGTAATGACCATCTGAGTTTTTGCCATATCTTTAAAGAAGGTGGGAACTATAACTATCTCATACCAGATGAGACCGGCGGTTACGGTAAGCCATAAGAAGAGGGCCGGGAAAAGAACCACATTGGTATAGTGCTTGTTAATCTTATACTTTACCCAGACCGCCATGGTAAGCATGACGATTGAGGCTATCAGTTGGTTAGCCCCGGAGAAAGCAGGCCACAGGGTGGTATACCCTCCCGAGCGGGCGAGGAAGATACCAATAAAGGCAATGATTACCGAAGCCACCCATTTGTTAGAGAAAATCTGGTATATCCCCTGGTTTTTGTCTTTTAAGGGGATCACCATCTCCTGAACAAGGTAGCGGCCTAAGCGATTCGTGGTATCCAGGGTAGTAAGCGCAAAGGAGCTTACCCAAACGGCGGCAAAAAGTTTCATAAAGGAATCGGTAAAGAAGGGTAAGGTACTACTTACCATTTTACTATAGGAAAGGACAAAACGGTTTAGCGGCGCTGTGGCTAATACCTTATCGGCCGCACCCATGGCTTCAATTCCAAAGGTGGCAATAGCGATAATGACGATGGTGGAAAGGAAGCCCTCGGTAAGCATGGCCCCATATCCTACAAAAAGAGCGTCCTTTTCTGCGGCAAGCTGTTTAGAACTGGTTCCCGATGCAACGAGGGAATGGAAGCCTGAAAGGGCTCCGCAGGCAATCACCAGGGGGACGGTGGGCCAGAACGGCGAGGGCACTGCCCCCGTTCCTTTGGCGCCCTCAATTACTTTTGCAGAGAAAGTCGTGACTATCGGCAGGGAATCGAAGGCCCCAAAACTCAAGAGTGCCGCTATCCCGCCGATAAGAAGGCCAAAGTAGAGCAGAAAGCTGTTTAAATAGTCCCGGGGCTGTAATAACAGATTTACCGGTAAGGCCGATGCTATGACGATGTATATGAATATGACGAGGAACCATACATCTTTTGAAGCGCTTATTGGTAAGTAGTTGCCCCCTATAAAGGCAAGAATGATAAGAAGGGCTCCAATAATAGATCCCCCCGCTATCCCTAGGGGTGATTTATACATAATAAAGCCGGTGATAATGGCCGCCACACAGAAGAAGAAAAAGGCACTGAATACCCGGCCATCATTTGCAAATTGGCCTGCCACAATATCACCAAAGGCGGCTACGACCAGGATACACAGAAAGAGGATAAACCAGCCAAAGGCTTTTCCAGCCCGCTTACCTACCATATCCTGGGCAACAAACTGGACCGATCGGCCATCGTACCGAACGGAAGCCACCAGGGAAAGATAATCATGAATGGCCCCAATGAATATGTTACCAAACCAGATCCACAGTAATCCTGGTAACCATCCCCAGGCTACCGCCATAGCAGGACCCGTAATAGGACCTGCCCCTGCGATAGAAGCAAAATGGTGTCCAAACAACACGTACTTGCTGGTGGGAACATAGTCTACCCCATCCTGGAGCCGCCGAGAAGGGGCATCCGGTGCTTCCTGAGACTTGAGAATCCGACCCTGGATGGTCTTCCCATATACAAAGTAGAAAAGAAAATAAATCGCCAGGGCGATTAGTGCAATAAGAGTACTCATACTACCTCCTTTCTGTTATCGTTACTTTTTTATTGTACACCCGCCTATGTATTTGTCAATAAAACAGGAAAAAATTGTATCTTGTGTAAAAAACTACAAAAATGTATTATTTTCTTCATGGAAAACCAATCTTTTAAGGCTCTTCCCACCGAATTAGAAACTCTGCGCATCCTTTTTGACCTTGCCCGGGTGATGGATAAACAGGTAGAACTGCGGGGTGCCCTTACCCAGGTTCTTTCAATGATAGATGTGCGACTTGGTCTTAATCGAGGCATGGTAACCCTTTTGGATCGAAAATCGGGTCTCCTGGTGATAGAAGAGGCCCTCGGGTTCACCCCGGAGGAAAAAGAACGGGGAAGGTATCGGCTCGGTGAGGGCCTTGTGGGAACGGTGTTTGAAACGGCCTGTAAGATCGTGGTTCCCGACCTGGCCCAGGAAAGTCGTTTTTTGAATCGGGCGGGACATCGTTCCAAGGAAGATCTTAAGGGCGTTACCTACTATTGTGTTCCTATTAAATCGAAGGATGAAGTGATGGGAACCTTGAGTGCCGAGCGGCGCATCGGTTTTTCTAATAAAGAGGAATGGATGGCCTTTGATGTTTCCTTTTTGGAGCAGGTGGCTTCCCTGGTGGCTGATTCGGCTAAGTTACGGGAACGTATCCAGGAAGAGCAGTTTCATCTTCATCAATTTTTGATGACCCTTCCTCAAGAAGCAGGGATACAGAAGGCCGAACTTACGGTTGCTCCAGGGTCTCTTCTCATTGGGACCAGTCGTTTCATGCAAGAACTGTACAGCCTTATTCAGCAGGTGGCCCCTACCGATGCGACGGTTCTTATTACGGGGGAAAGTGGAACGGGTAAAGAACTGGTGGCTCAGGAGTTATTCCGGCTTTCCCGTCGACGGGATAAACCGTTTGTTAAAGTGAATTGTGCGGCCCTGCCTGAATCGATTATCGAAAGCGAACTTTTTGGCCATGAAAAAGGGGCTTTTACCGGGGCTATTTCTCAACGTAAAGGTCGTTTTGAGCTTGCCCAGGGAGGGACCATTTTCCTTGATGAAATTGGAGAACTCAGTCCCCAGGTTCAGGTAAAGTTGCTACGGGTGCTCCAGGAACGGGAGATTGAGCGAGTAGGGGGAGAACGACCGATCCCTATTGATGTACGACTGATTGCTGCCACAAACCGCCGTCTAGAAGAAGAGGTGCGTACCGGTCGTTTTCGGGAAGATCTCTTTTATCGGCTAAATGTTTTCCCTATCCATGTGCCTCCTCTGCGGGAACGGAAAAGTGATATTATTCTGCTGGCAGATCATTTTGCCGAAAAGTATGCCGTAAAGCATGGGAAGCTTATTAAACGAATCAGTAGCCCCGCTCTGGACCTTCTTTCTTCGTATCATTGGCCAGGGAACGTGCGGGAGTTAGAGAATTGTATCGAACGGGCGGTCATCCTTTCTACTGACGGGGTGATTCATGCCTACCACTTGCCACCGAGTTTGCAATCGGCCCAATCGACCAATACCGAGCCCACCTCTACCCTGGAAGCGGCCCTTTCTCGTCTTGAAAAAGAGATGATTGTGGAGGCCCTCAAGATAACCCAGGGAAACATGTCGGAAGCGGCCCGTCGCCTGGGAATCACCGAGCGCCAGATGGGTCTCAGGGTTCATCATTATGGGATAAACTGGCGCCTCTATCGGAATCCCAAAAATTTGTAATGTTGTTCTCCGGTATGCCACGAGGGATACCTACAAAAATGTAGACCTTGCCTATTTTCTACAAAAATGTAGTAAAATCTTGTCCGATTTTTTTACAAAAAACTGAATTCATGGTTTAATAAAAGAAAATTTTAAGATTTTTTGTTATTAAATCTATGAAAATACAAAAATGTAGGCAATTTTTATGTGGATGGCACGTTTTTTGCAATTAGTCTGTATATCCTACTTTGGAAGGAGGAAAGACGTGAAAAAGCGTGCTATCCTGTTTATTCTGTTTTTCGTGGGTGTGGCGCTTGGGGTGTTTGCAGAAGAGACGGTGGACTCTTTAACCCAAGCGATGGACATGATCTGGCTGGTTCTTACGGGTTCCCTGGTATTCTTCATGCAGGCCGGCTTTGCTATGGTGGAAACCGGTCTTACCCGGGCGAAAAACGCCACCAACATCTTGATGAAAAACCTCATGGACTTCTGTTTTGGTTCGGTGGTTTTCTGGATGATCGGGTGGGGTCTCATGTATGGGAAAGATCATCTGTCGGGGCTTATCGGTTTTTCTGACTTTTTTAAAGGCCCCATGGGGGATCCTAAATTTTACCGGGATTGGTTTTTCCAGGTGGTTTTCGCTGCTACTTCAGCAACAATTGTTTCGGGGGCTATGGCAGAGCGAACCCAGTTTAAGTCTTACTTGATTTATACGGTGTTTATTTCTGCCTTTATTTATCCCGTGTCTGGTCACTGGACCTGGGGTGGGGGATGGCTCTCTCAAATGGGGTTCCATGATTTTGCGGGATCCTCCGTGGTCCATTCAGTAGGTGGCTGGGCAGCTCTAATGGGAGCGATTATGCTTGGGCCTCGTACGGGTAAATATGTCCGGGTAAACGGGAAGGTGAGCGTAAAGGCCTTACCAGGCCATAATCTTCCCCTCGCAGCCCTCGGCGTATTCATTCTCTGGTTTGGGTGGTATGGTTTTAACCCCGGTTCCACCCTTTCGGGGGTCAGTGCCGATATTGCTCGAGTGGCGGTTACCACCACCCTCGCAGCCAGTGCGGGTGCGATCGCGGCTATGAGTTTTTCCTGGTTGTGGTTCAAGAAGCCCGATGCATCCATGACCATGAACGGTGCCCTCGCAGGATTGGTGGCGATTACAGCCCCCTGTGCGGTGGTAAGCCCTGGGGCCGCTGTGGTAATAGGTCTTATTGCAGGAGTATTGGTTGTTCTATCGGTAGAGTTTTTTGATAAGGTGCTCCATATTGACGATCCGGTGGGTGCTGTATCGGTCCACATGGTGAACGGTGTCTTTGGAACCCTCGCCGTTGGGATCTGGGGGAACGTGGAAGGTGTGGCTGTTGGCGTACTGCACGGTGGTGGCTGGCATCAGCTCGGTGTTCAGGCCCTGGGTGTTGCGGCGGTTGGTATATGGGCCGGTCTTATGAGTCTCCTCCTCTTCTGGGGTATTAAGAAAACCGTGGGATTGCGGGTTTCGGTGACCGAAGAGCTTATGGGGCTTGACCTGGTAGAGCACAAAGCAGAGGCCTATTCGGGCTTCCAGATCTTCAGTAACATGTAAGGGAGGCACCTATGAAATTAATCATTGCCTACATTCAGCCCCACAAGCTTAACGAGGTAAAGCAAGAGTTGTACAAGGCAGAGGTATACAAGATGTCGGTTACCAATGCCATGGGTTGTGGTCAGCAAAAGGGGTATCACGAAAGTTATCGAGGCGTAGATATTGAGGTGAACCTTCTTAAAAAGGTTCGTATTGAGATTGCGGTCAACGATAATTTTGTGAAACCCACGGTTGAGGCCATTATTAAGGGTGCCCGGACAGGAGAAATCGGGGATGGAAAGATTTTCATCCTTCCCCTGGAAGAATGTATCCGGATTCGAACGGGAGAGACCGGTTCTTCTGCAATTGGGTAGCCTGAACTCAGGGTGGTCTAGGACCGACGATTGAAGGTAAAAGGGGCTGTTCCTCTCTAGGAATGGCCCCTTTTTATATGCCCGGAAAAAGTAAAAATCCCTGGTAAATTAGTAGAGCCTACATAAATGTAAGAATCTAAAGAAAACTACTTTTATGTAGAATCATGCCAACGACGTAATACTACTACATCATTTATCTTTTTGTACAATGTGTTCTTAAATTCATATAAAACAATGAATAATATTTATTTTGACGAAGAAGAAATTAAGAACACAATGGCATAGAAATTGCTATATATAAAACAACATCCTATAGTATCAAGGAGTGAATTATGCCAGAGACAACCTTTAACGGGAATTCGGTACCGGAATTGTTTGGAAGTAATTGCTTTTCCAATGCGGTGATGCGGGAACGGCTTCCCAAGAACATCTACAAGGAAATTCTTGCGGTCCAAGCAGGAGAAAAGGAACTTACCCTGGAAGTGGCCGATGTGGTGGCCGCGGTGATGCGGGACTGGGCCCTGGAAAAGGGAGCAACCCACTATACCCACTGGTTCCACCCTTTAACGGGCCTTACGGCGGAAAAACATGATTCGTTTATTGCCCCCACTTCGGATGGAAAGGTTCTGATGGAATTTTCGGGCAAGGAACTTATCAAGGGAGAACCGGATGCGTCGAGTTTCCCCTCCGGGGGGTTACGGGCCACCTTTGAGGCCCGGGGCTATACCGCCTGGGATGTGACAAGCCCTGCTTTCTTAAAGCAAGATCCCACGGGGACAACCCTCTGTATCCCCACCGCTTTTATCGGGTACTACGGCCATGCCCTGGACAAGAAGGTTCCCCTTCTTCGTTCTATGGATGCCCTCAGTAAGCAGGCAATGCGGATTCTCCGGGCTCTGGGGAATACCACTTCCAAGCGGGTTCTGACAACCGTAGGGCCTGAGCAAGAATATTTTCTTGTGGATAAAAAATATTTTGATGAACGGCCGGACCTCTTGTTAACCGGCAGGACCCTTTTTGGTTCCATGCCTGCCAAGGGCCAGGAAATGGAGGATCACTACTTTGGGGCCATTAAAGAACGGGTTGCGGCCTTTATGCGGGAACTCAACATCGAACTCTGGAAAGTAGGGGTTCTTGCCAAAACCCAGCATAACGAGGTTGCCCCCAACCAGTTTGAGATTGCCCCTATTTTCAGCACCACCAACGTGGCGGTGGATGCGAACCAACTCGTGATGGAAACCATTAAGAAGGTTGCCCGCCGTCATGGGATGGAGGCCCTGCTTCACGAAAAGCCCTTTGCGGGGGTGAATGGGTCGGGAAAACACAACAACTGGTCCCTTGGAACCGATGACGGGATTAACCTATTGGATCCCGGGGAAAACCCCGAATCAAATGCCCGTTTCCTGTTGTTTGCTGCGGCGGTCATCGAAGCGGTGGATCGTTATGCGCTGCTCCTCCGCTCCAGTGCGGCCACGGCAGGGAATGACCATCGGCTTGGCGCGAATGAGGCTCCTCCTGCGATTATCTCTATTTATTTGGGGAATGCCCTTACCGAGATATTTGAAAATATAGCGGAAGGAAAACCTCTTACGGGTTCTTCGGTAAAAGGTAAGATAACCCTCGGGGTAACTTCCCTTCCGGCCCTTCCCCGGGATGTGTCGGACCGGAACCGAACGAGTCCCTTCGCCTTTACGGGAAATAAGTTCGAATTCCGCATGGTTGGTTCAAGCCAGTCCATCGCTACCCCCAACACGTACCTGAATGTGGCGGTTGCCCAGGTGCTTTCTGAATTTGCGGATAAGTTAGAAAAGGCCTCCGATAAACATGCGGCCATTCAGGAACTGGTGAAGGAGTCCTACAGTAAGCATCGAAGGGTGGTGTTTAACGGCAATGGGTACTCGGAAGAATGGGTCCGGGAAGCGGAACGCCGGGGACTTCCCAACGTGCGGGCCACGGTAGATGCCCTGCCAGTGCTTGTCCAGAAGGAAACGGTGGATCTCTTTGAGCGGCATAAGGTCCTTTCAAAGGAAGAATTAGAGAGCCGCTATCATATTTATCTGGAGCGCTATTCCAAGCAGATTAATATCGAAGCGGGCCTTATGGTGGAGATGTCCAAGCGGGCCATATTCCCTGCTGCAACCTCCTATGCGGCGGAACTTGCCCGGGATGCCGCATCCCTTGCGGCGCTCGGTGCGGTAAGTGCACCCCAGGAAAAGCGAGCAAAACGAATTGCTGAACTGGCTTCTGAATTATACGACGAAACGGAGAAACTTGAGAAAATTCTTGCGGAAGCCCAGGATATCAGTGACCCCTTTGCCCAGGCAAAGGCCTATCGGGAAAAGGTTTTTGTGCAGATGGCCAATGTTCGAAGTAAGGCCGATGCCCTTGAAAAGCTCGTGGCGAAGAGCGCCTGGCCCTATCCGAGTTATGAGGAACTGTTGTTTAAGCTATAAAAGCGTTGCCTCATAAAGGCAACGGGGAGCCCCCTTCCCAAGAATTTTCCACGGGAGGGGGGCTTTTTTATTATTGTGATGCCTTTTCGAGAAGTCTCAGGACCTGGGAAGCGCGAGTTCTTTCAAAAGGAGTATCTGCCGAATTGACGAGAGCCCTGGCATATTCAAGAAGCGGCTTGTTCCCTAGCGCCCATTCCCAAGGGATGTCATACAAATAGAGGTGTTTGTCCGTAATAATAATTTTAGATTTTGCCCCCTTTTCTAAGAGTAGCTTTACCGACTCGGGGTTGCTCCTCCAAACGGCGGCAACGAGTGGTTCGGTTAAGCCGTCGCCATTTGGATCAAGCCCATAGCTAAGCCAAAAGGCTACCGATTCGGGCTTGTTATCCCATGCCGCATCCCACACCAGGTTTCCCGTAACCGAGCCCCGACGTATGCGGACCTTGGGATCTGCTCCTGCATCGAGCAAGAGCTGTCGGATAACGGGGAATGGATGGGCATAGGATAAGGGCACCCCATCGTTTGGATCAGCACCATACTGCAATAGGACTTTAACGAGTTCCTGTTTACCCTGCCAGGTAGCCCACACGAGGGGGGGAAGCTTATCCCATGAGGTCATTCCCCAATCGCCTTTGAAATATACCTCCATTTCTTTAGGAAGGCGCGCTCCATGTTCAAGAACCAGTCGTGCCGCATCGGCATGGAGGTTCTGAATTGTCCATTCGAGAAGGGGCTGTTTTCGATTACTTGTAGGATCATCTATAAGATCGTCGATCTCAAGGCCGTTGTATTTCAGGATCAGCTCTACAATGTCCCAGTTGCCTGCCAGAACGGCATAGGGTAAAAATTCAAGGGTGTTAGATCCGGTTTTAGTGAGTTCTTCTTTAAATTCTTTCATGGCGCCACTGGCAAAATAGGCAAAGAGGTTTTTCTTGAGTTGTGGCTCCAATGTAGGACGCCTGTCCGCAGGGAGGGCCTCTACGGTTTTCCACACCGCCACGGCGTTGGCAAAGAATGTAGGGGTTACCTTTTGAAAGTCTTTTTGGTAGGTAGCGAAATACCCCGCCACATGGTCAAAAATAGTATTCACGTAGGTATAGACCGGTTTAGCTGCGGTGGAACGCTTTTCGTCTTTAATTTGGTATAGGGTGGCAAGCGGATCCGCCCCCGCTTTCAGCAGGACCGGCACAATATCGGTATTCTTGCAATACAGGGCCACCGCCAGGGGGCGTAAAGTGATTTTTCCTCTTCCATCATAGCTAACGGCTACTTTTTTCAAATCAAAAAGAGGTAATTCTTTTATCCTATCCTTTTCAATTTCAAAGTCATAGTCCCAGGACACATTTTGGGGTTTGGTCCAGCCTGCATTGACGTTTGCCTTAGCTGCAATAAGGGTGTTTACCGCTTCCAGATTCCCATCTGCAATTGCATAGTACAGGGGACCCACACCGTCTTCGTCCGTTTGATCCGGAGTTGCCCCCATGGAAAGAAGATAGTCGAGCATCCTTTGCTGGTATTCTTTGGCGTTCTTAAGGTAATAGGCCACGTAAGGAAAATCTTTGAAATTGGGAGAAAGTAAAGCCACTTTGGACTTTAGTCCCTCTAAGTCATTGTTCACCAGATCGTCCTTTAGGTTCTGGGCATGGCCACCGTGGGTAAGCACTACCAGGCCTATCAACAAGAAAAAAATACTTTTTTTTCTAAATGGGATTTTTATTCGTGGCTATGGGGGGGTAAGAAGGTATTCCTCACTTTCTAGACTTGCATTACTCGGCGGTAGGCAGGTTCGAAACGGTCCTGTACCCGCGAAAGGTAGGGGGCCCTGTTGTGCGTCAATACCCGCCGCCCCGGCACTCCTCAGGAGCGTGCCAGCGCCCCTTGGAAGCCGCGGAATCCCTAGAGGCCCCTGGGCCCCGCCCCCCGCTAGCCTACAGTTCCTCAATCTCTTCCCGGGAAAGGCCGGTAACTCTCATGATAATATCTATAGACACCTGTTCCTGCTTCATCCGCCGGGCGGTCTCCCGGCGTTCTTCTATACGGCCCTCTAAGCGACCTTCGTTGCGGCCTTCTATACGGCCCTCCATAAGGCCTTCTTTAAAC
>NZ_PTQW01000041.1 GCF_004343725.1 Treponema sp. J25 | reverse complement strand
TTTTATTTTGAGGCATTACGGCACCGAGACCATGAAAAAAAGCTCATGCCTATATGGCTTGCCCTTATATCTATAAATATGGTATTATTTAGTATCCTATTGTGAGCGAGGTACCTATGGCTTACAAAATTACCGACGCCTGCGTTAATTGCGGCGCCTGCGAGGGAGAATGCCCTGTGGAGGCCATCTCCGAAAAAGATGGGGCTCGCTGGATAGATCCTGCTAAGTGCCAGGACTGTGGCGCCTGCGCCGGGGTATGTCCCACCGAAGCCATTATTGCTGGCTGAGGTTGTCTCATTTCACCATGAAAGGCTGTCTCCCATTAACAAACGGAGGCGGCCTTTTTTATTGTACCCAGGCATACCATGAAATTACACTGGTTACGGGCACTCTTCCTAGTGGGGGGGAGCCTATTTCCTCCTATTGCTTTTACTCAGTATCCTCAAATAGAACAGCTTAATGGAAAGGATATCCTATTTCTTCAATTACAGGAGGATATCCAAAAGAATCGAGAACGGCTTGCGAGAATCAACATATCCCCCGAGAGGGTGGAACAGGATAGTATTAAAACCTTAATAGAAGAACTTCTGGTATGTAAATATACCGTACGAGAAGGAGATGACCTCTTCAGTATTGGGGCCCGGTGTAATCTTCCCTACGAAACCATAGCGACCTTAAACCGTCTCCGTCATCCATCGGAACTTAAAAAAGGAATGACCATCTTGATCCCTTCTCTCCCCGGAATCTTCATTCCTCAAAAGCCAGAAACAGACCTGGAATATCTTCTTCAGCAGGCCCACAGAAAAGAAACCTCCTATTCTATTAGTCTTTCTCCTAAAGGAATTGCCGTATCCTATGACGTGTATCCAGGAGCTTCCCTGTCTCCTACCGAACGGGCCTTTTTTCTTAATGTGGCATTCAGGCTCCCCCTTCGTCGTTACACCCTTACCAGTAGCTATGGCATACGAAAAGATCCCTTTACTGGCACAATACAACGACACGAAGGAATCGATCTGGCAGCCCCCGAAGGAACCGAGGTGTTTCCTACCCGTCCTGGGAGGGTAATTGAAACGGGCTACAATGCGGTCTATGGCAACTACATAAAAATTGAACATGAAGGAGGCTGGACCAGTGTGTATGGGCATTTAAAAACCATTTTAGTAGACTTGCATAAAGATGTATTCTCCTCTACAGTAATCGGGACGGTAGGAACAACCGGACAATCCACAGGGCCCCATCTCCATTTTGAGATACGACAGAATGGGAAAACCCGGGACCCCGCATCAATGGTACCATTACAGGGAAAGGGACGATGAACAGGAAATCGCCGCTGGTATGTTTTATTCTCCTCACCACGTTACTCCCTGCAGAGGGTTTCCGTACTATCCTGAAAGGGAATCTGGACATTTCCACCGCTTCCGTTGAAAGTAAATCTATAACCCTCTCATATACCGATGCGGTGCTTATTACTATCGATAGCCGGGACCGATTCCTTAAAGGAATTGAATTTGAGATTAGGATGCCTCAAATCTATACAAAATACAGAGATAGTATCGGGTTTGCCTGTTACACCACAGTACCACGGACACTAAAACCGGGGATAGTAGATATAGAAGCAGAACGGGTGTATTTTGAGGTGCTCCCCGGGAAGATCCAGTCGGTATATCAAATTCCGCTTCGGGAAAACCATGGGCTCCGTTCATCACCCTATGTGAAGGTGCTTACGCCGATCCTTTCGAGTAAGCAGTTCCCCTTGCTCATCCGTTTTATGCCCCTTATCAAGGGGCTTTCCGAAGAAATCGAGCGATTAGAATTTACCCTTTCCGCAAAGCCAATCCTGGCGGACGAAGGGGTTCTGCGCCTCCACATCAAAACCCCTGAACACTTAAAGGACAAGCCCTATTCGGTTTTTCTGGACGAAGTTTTGTGGACCACTTCTGGCACAGAACGGCTGCTCAAAACAGGGACCCATTTTATCACTATCGTGTCCGATTATTTCAGAACAGAAAGCCGTTCTTTTATCATCGAACGGGCCAAAATACTTGATCTTGTGGTAGAGTTAGAAGATATCGTCCCCCTGGTTACCATTCAGGCCCCTGCACCGGTGGAAGTTCTTTTCGACAATCAACCCATAGCAGAAAGGGGAATGCCATTCCAGACTACCGTGGGAGAACATGAACTCCTTTTCCGCATCGGAGAATACACCCTTACCAAGGTGCTCCAGGTGCAAAAAGGCAAACAGTATACAATCAATTTTTCTATTGATGTTCAAATAAAAGAAGAATAGAGAAAATACTGGTACTCCTCTAAAGTAGTCTCGCTTTTCTCCGATGATAATACTGTCGGATCTATAGTTCCCCTCCCAAACCACTATACTCCGACGTGCCTTGTGGGCAGAGGCTGTTCTGGAAATGCAGGACAGCCTCTTTTTTTATCCCGTCCCTTGCTTGACAAAAACGACGTGCTTCCGTAGGCTCTAGTTCATGACGTCCACATCGAAAAAATCCAGCCCCTCTTCCCGGTGGTTCAAAGTTCTACTGGTACTTATCATCGGGAGTGCTATCTTTTTAGGTCTTGGCATGGGGCTCTTTCTGGCAGAAACCATCAACGTAAAGAATATAGAAAATTTCACAGAATTCACTCCGGCCCTTCCTACAAAGGTGCTTGATATCAACGGGAATCTTATAACCGAATTTTCTGCAGAAGAAAAACGGGAAATCATCAGCCTTCAGGATGTGCCGCCCCACCTCATCCAGGCGGTCCTGGCCCGGGAAGACCCCGATTTTTACCATCACCATGGGTTCAGCATTAAAGCTATTATGCGGGCCCTCGTGGGTCAAATTATCGGGAAAAATCTTGGCGGAGGCTCTACCATTACCCAGCAGCTTGCAGGAACCCTGTATGCGGACCGTTCGGAACGAACGATCATGCGAAAACTACGGGAACTCTGGTGGGCCCTGCAATTAGAACGGCGGTATACAAAAAACGAGATTCTCGAGCTTTACCTCAACAAGATGTACATGGGAGCCGGTACCTATGGCGTTGAAGCGGCCAGCAAATTCTATTTTGGCCACAGCGTTCGGGACATTACCCTGGCAGAAGCGGCGATCCTGGTTATTCAGCTTTCTAGTCCTGCCCGCTATAACCCCCTGGATAATCCCAACATAGCCCGGGACCGACAAAAAGCGGTTTTGGATAAAATGGTATCCCTGGGGTACGTAACAAAAGAGGAAGCGGAGCGATCCTTTAATGAATACTGGGATAACTATGACTATACCCGTGTTTCAACCTCCGCGTATTTTTCCCGCTCCGATAAAGCTCCCTGGTTCAGTGAATATGTACGGCGTCAGCTTGAACAAATGTTGTATGGCAGTATGGACATTTACAAGGACGGTTTTGTGGTCCATACCACGCTGGATCTTAACTTTCAGGCCGTAGCGGATCGACAGATGGCCCTAGGGCTCGCAAATGCAAACGAGGAGTTTAAAAAAACCCAGAGCACCCGTCTTACAACAGCAGAAAATCTGTACATTCCCATTGTTCAGCTCTTATCTCTCGCCTTTGGAATTGATGAGATAAACAGCGCAGGGGAAGCTCAAGTAGAGAATCGCGTCATGGGTCGATATAGTGAGCGCGTAAACCCCGTAATAGATGTGCTTGCCCTGATGTTCAATGTCCAGGAACTTAAGCCCCTTACCAATACAGCCTATGCGCAACTTAAGGCAATGGCGGAAAAAAATACCGTCGAAGGTGCTCTTATCACCATAGAAAACGAGACAGGATACATCAAAGCCCTTGTAGGTGGATCCAAGTATGACCAATCCAACCAGCTAATTCGAGCAGTTCAGGCAAAGGTGATGCCAGGAAGTTCTTTCAAACCCCTCTATTACTCCGCGGCTATCGATACCCGAAAGATTACTCCTGCGACTTTGATATATGACGCTCCTATCGTTTTTTATAACGAAGATGGCACCCCCTATCTTCCGCAGAACTATAAAGGAAACTGGTATGGCCCGGTCCTTGTATGGCGGGCCCTGGCCCTTTCTTTAAATGTGCCTTCCCTGAAGATCCTTGATACGATTGGATTCGATGCAGCCATTGATCGGGCAGCCCTCTTGCTTGGCATTACGGACCCCAAAGAAAAGGCCCGGGTCTTCCCCCGGGTGTATCCCCTCGGACTGGGTATTATCGGCGTTTCCCCCCTACAGATGGCCCGGGCCTTTGCGGTATTCGCCAATCAGGGGCGAGAAGTTACCCCTATTGCGATTCGGGCCGTGGAAGACCGTAACGGTAAAGTAATTTTAGACCCCGAAAAAGAACTGCGGCTCCAACAAAAGCGTCGGGGCAGCGCCACCCAGCTTATCAGTCCGCAGAATGCGTATATCATGACGAGTCTATTACGAAAAACCGTGGAATCAGGAACCCTTTCTTATAGAACTGCCCGGGGAACAAAGTTCACCTATACCGATAGCAGCGGGAAGCGCTATACCATTCCTGTGGCAGCTAAGACAGGAACCACCCAGAACTGGGCCGATGTATGGGTTGTCGGTTATAGTCCCTATTACAGTACCGCCGTGTGGTTTGGCTTTGACAAGCCAGGGAATTCCCTCGGTGTCACCCAAACGGGAGAAAGTATTGCGGGTCCCGTGTGGGTGGAGTACATGCGGGCTATCCACGAAGGGCTCCCCATGAAAGAATTTGTCCGTCCTTCTACCGGCATAGTTGAAGTTACCGTCTGTACTCGTTCTGGTCTTTTACCAACCTCTAACTGTACCGATGGGCTGGTAACGCTTCCCTTCTTAGAAGGAACTCAGCCAACCCAGTACTGCGATCTCCATGAAAACCTGACCTCTCAACGTCAGTGGGGCCTTGAAACATTACGGGAGGATACCATACATCTTGAGAATTCGGGGATTCTCGACCAATTACGAATGCCCGAGCTCAACCTTGATCTTTTACCGCCTACTCCTTCAAACTCCTCAGAAAATTCGGAGAATTCAGGGGAGTCCACCCCTGCAGACGGGAATATAAGTCCATAAAGAGGAGAACCCTATGCAGGTCCCAATCGATGCAATTATTGTAAAGAAACGGGTACGAAAAGACCTGGGAGATCTTTCGAGCCTTATGGACAGTATGCGCCGTTACGGCTTACTCCACCCTATATTGATCAATAAAAAGAACGTGCTCATCGCGGGGCATCGACGACTGGAAGCGGCGAAGCAACTGGGATGGCGTACCATTAACGCCCTTATTGTGGATGCCCAGGATGAGCTTACCAAGCTGGAACTGGAACTGGAAGAAAACATCAATCGCAAAGCCTTTACCGAAGAAGAGCTCGATAAGGGTCTGGAACGGCTGAGAAAGCTCCGCAACCCGGGGATTTTTCGGCGAATCTGGAACGCCATTGTTAACTTTTTTAAACGGCTTTTTAATCACGGGGATATATACTGAAAAGGGCCTCTGTGCTGTAACCCCTGTGGGGATCCCGTATCCAGAGGGCCCTTTTCAGGATTTCCTGGTTTATCATGGGGAGAAACCTATCGCCTGCACCTACTACAACGTTACCCCCTCTCCTGTTTCCTATCCTCCCGCACTCGACTAGCGGGATGACTTCTTTTCAAAATGCGAAAATTCCATAGAAAAGGTAGCCCGCCCCTGACTCACGGAACGGAGGGCCGTCATGAAACCAAACATGCTCGCCATCGGGGCCTCGGCCTTTACCTGGTCCACCGTGGCTTTGGAATCCATGCTCTGCACAATACCGCCCCGCTGAACCACCAGGCTAATCACGTCACCCACATACTCCTTCGGAGAAATAAGGGTTACCGACATGATAGGCTCGAGCAAAATGGGATCGGCCTTTCGGGCAGCCTCGTCAAAGGCCATACTGGCACAGGCTTCGAAAGCAAACTCTGTTCCCGTGAGTTCCGAATACTCAATATCCAGGAGGGTCACCCCCACATCGATACAGGGGTAGCCCAGGACAATCCCCGAATTAAAGGAAGCCTGAATTCCCCGTTCAATGGCATCAAAGATTTCTTCTGGGGCGAGGGTCTTCTTAGCCTGGCAGGTATATCGATTGCCACTACCCCGGGGAAGCGGCTCAAGACGGATCGTAAGGGTGGCCGCATTTTCCTTTCCTGCCAGCATGCGGCTAAACTGTTGGGTATGTTCCACTACCTTAGAGATGGACTCCCGGTAGGTTACCTGGGGGTTACCGACCTTTGCCCCCACATTGTATTCTTTTAAAATCCGGGTAACGAGCACATCCAGGTGCAGTTCTCCCATACCCGAAATGATAAGCTGCCCCGTTTCTTCATTCTCTTTAATAAGAAAGGTAGGATCCTCCCGGGAAAGGATTTCCAGAACCTCCCGCAATTTTTCCTGTTCCGACACACTCTTGGGTTCGATGGCCACCGAAATAACCGGTTCGGGGAAATGCATTTTTTCTAGCACCACCGGGTACCCCTCGCTGCCAATGGTATCTCCCGTTTGGGCCAGTTTCATCCCCACAATGACGCCGATATCCCCCGCCTTAAGTTCATCCATGGGCTCCGATTTGTTGGAATGCATCCGGAGGATACGATTTGCCCGTTCTCGTTTTTTCTTTCCCACATTAAAAACCACCGCCCCCGGTTTAATGGAACCTGAATACATACGGACATAGCAGAGGCTCCCCGCTTCTCGATCATATTGAATTTTAAACACCAGCCCCAGGGGTACCCCTTTGGGATCACAGGGTATCTGGATTTCCTCTTCCTTTTTAAGATGAAAACCAACCGCCGGTTCTACCTCATCCGGGGCGGGGAGGTAATCGACCACCGCATCGATGAGGGGCTGTACCCCCATGTTACGGCGAGAAGCGCCACACAAAATAGGAACCAGCGTCCGATTCAGCACCTGTTTCCTCAGTTCCCTTTTTATCAAATCCTGGGGGATTTCTTCCCCCGCCAGGTATCGTTCGGTAATTTCATCGGAATGGCTGGCAAGCACATCGATCAGGTGCTCCCGATACCGAAGGGCCTCGGCCATCCGTTCCTCTGCCACGGGGCTGTAGTACATCTTTTCCCCATCGGTGGAGGGATCCCAGCGAATTTCCTGCAAAGCTATGAGATCGATAACGCCCTCAAAAGAAGACTCTTTTCCTATAGGAAGCTGGATAGGTACGGGGGTGGCACCCAGTTTTGTCTTTATATCTTCCAAAACCTGAAAAAAATCGGCCCCCAGTCGATCCATTTTGTTAATATAGCCAATCCGGGGCACCCGATAGCGATCCGCCTGATGCCACACCGTTTCCGTCTGGGGTTCCACCCCACCGACGGCGCAAAAAATCGCGATGGCCCCATCCAGGACCCGGAGCGACCGCTCTACCTCCGCAGTAAAGTCCACATGGCCGGGGGTATCGATAATATTGATTTGATGGTTCCGCCAGTAGGTTGTGGTAGCCGCGCTCTGGATGGTTATTCCCCGTTCTTGCTCCTGTTCCATCCAGTCCATGATGGCTTCCCCATCATCTACTTCTCCTATTCGATGACTTTTACCCGTATAGTAGAGAATGCGTTCGGTGGTGGTTGTTTTTCCTGCATCGATATGAGCCATGATACCAATATTTCGCATGGTGCTGAGCATGTGGCAACTCCGATTCGTAATTTTCTCACCGGTAATAACTGTGATAACCGGCGCCATTGTATCGTAAGCAGGGAACCGTGGCAAGAGAAACTAAAGGAGGGTAAAAACCAGAGGTCCGCGAGGTTAGGAGCACCTTTGATAAGAGGCCCCTAACCCGGAGACTCTGTCACAGAAGGGCTCAGCGCCTACAATCGGAAAAGTTTACGCAACGAGGCCTGATGCATAATACGATAGTGAAGATAAAAGAGAATACCCGCCATAGGAACACAGGAAAGGGCCACCACCACAGACCAGCTAAACAGGAGCCTTCCCTGGAAGTTCAGAGAAAGGATGCCCTCTAATCCTACACAGAAGAGAGTAGCCCCAAGCAGCAGCACCGCAAAAACATTCAGGCCTTTGCGTTTCATAATTCCTATGAAAAGCCCCGTAAGCACCAGAGAAAGCTCGGTAAGTATCGTTATAGGGAATCCAAAGGGAAGGAACCAGGTAATCTTCCCGTCCAGGACATCAAAAATAAACACGAGGAGTGGCAACGAAGGGACAAGGATGGCCACCACTATCCAGGGATGACGGTATAACAAGAGGGGAATATTCACCATAAGCCAGAAGGCAATAATTCCAAAAAGGGCATACAGGGACCAGCCAATACGATGGGATGTGAAAAGATCCACCAAAAGGGTTACCACCACCGCAATGCCACTAAACACTGAGAGGAGTTCCACCACAATAAAGCGTTTTTCTCCCCGGGAAAGATTCTTCATCTCTCCATAGGGATCGGAGTTCCCTGTAGCCGAAACTTCTCTTCCAGAAACAATAGGGGGCTGTTCGGGAAGCTTTTCTCCCTCCTGTACACTTCCCCCTTCAATAGTGGGTTTCCCACAAAGGGGGCACTGCAGATCCGTAGCACGAACAAAGACCCCACAGGCAGGGCAATACCGCAGATTCATTCGTTTCCTCCATATCGTTCCATCAGCACCGTAACCGGCAAGGAGCAGGAGGCAAGACGCCGAAAAAAGAGCCGCTCGAATTCAACCTCCCCGACGGTGCTTCCAATAATGATATACAGGGTTTCTTTAAAACTACAGACCCCAATGTTGGCCCCCGTTTTGTGGGCCCGACTGGTAAGAAAACTAAAACGCTCTATTTCCGCATCAAAGGGAGGAGGTACTTCTATCGACCCAATGTTAGAAAGGGAGCCCGAATAGGATCCCACCCCGATGAGGGCATTGATAAGCTTCAACACCAGTAATTTGATAGGCAAGACCACAAGTCTATTAAAGGGATTCCGCTCTCCTCCCACGTTTCGTTTAATCTGACGGACCAGTTCTTTTTCTTCAAGCCCTAGTTGCATCTGATGGTGTACCCGCTTAAGGATTTCCTCAAAGGACCAAAAGCCCAGGCGAAGATCAATATAGGGAGCCACAAAAAGGAAGAAATTCCGCAATGTTCGGGAAGGGTATATTTTTCGCAGGTTTACCGGCACCTGTACGGAAATGATTTTTTTACTTTTCCGCTGTTTCTTAGCAGGAAGAGCAGTGTACAGGTCTTGAAGAGTTGCTATATGGACCGCCACAAGGAATTCCGTAATACTCACCTTCTTTCCCCTGCAATAGGAAAGCAGTGGCTCGAGGGGAATCGTGCCTATGGTTTCCCGGTAGCCGAAACGCATCCGCCAACCGGGAATCACAAAGGCCGGGGGCAGGGTTTCTGGCACCGGCGGCCCTGGCCGAAAGTATCGATTATAAGAATCTTCGTACTCGGCGGGGTCCACCGCTTCCTCCGGTTGGGGGATGCCAGCCAGTATCTGGGGGTCTAGTTCCCGCCCTATCCCCAATTGACGGCAGTATTCCACCACCAGGGCCTTAAGGAAGGTGATAGCCCCGGTGCCATCCGTAATGGCATGATGGAATTCGCAGGCGATACGCCGCCCCCGTACATAGATGCGTAAGAGTCCTTTTCGAGAAATAGATCCCATAGAGAGGCCCGGCGCAGGGGGTAAGCGTTCCACCGGCGGTGGTTTGTCTAAGGGTTCAAGATACTGCCAGAATACCCCCCGCCGGAGCCGGACAAAAAGATAGGGGAATCGGGGGAAAAGTCGCTCCACCGCCATCTCCAGGGCAGGCAGCACCACCGGATGACGCAGTTCCACATAGAACTGATAAATAAAAGGCCCCCTTCGCCCGGCAATGGCGGCCATAAAAATGGCACTGTTATCAAGGGGGAAAAAAAGTTCTTGCCGCTCCCTCATAGCCAATTACGAACCGGCAACCTGACCATGCAATTCTTTTGCATGATGGAAACTTGCCTCGCTCACCGAAGCAACCTCCTGGACCGCCTTCAAGATGGCCCCATCCTTTTCCATCACAAGGCGGGCATTATCCCGGAGGGATGCCAGGGCGGTGTACATGTTCCCCTGGAGCTTTTCTAGAGCCTTCTGGGCTTCGCTGATTTCTGCCCCACCGCTCTTTACCTGGCCCGATAGAGTATTAAGGGTAGCCAGGGCTTCGAGAATTTGTCTTCCCCCTTCGGCGAGTTCCGCTGTGGCGGTCCGAATCTCATCAAAGGCGGTGATAACGCCGGTAATTTCTTTTCGAATTTCCTGAAAGGCACTGCGGGTCCCCTGGCTTTCCTCGGCAGCCCGGGTTATCACATCGATAACTTCCTGGAGTTGTCGCCCTATTTCCTTGGCATTTTTTCCTGCCGTATCGGCAAGCTTGCGGATTTCCTCGGCCACCACCGCAAACCCCCGGCCCGCCTCTCCCGCATGGGCCGCCTCGATGGCCGCGTTCATAGATAGGAGGTTCGTGGAACCCGCAATAGCATTGATAACCCCCACCATTTTCTGGATAGCCCCGATACTTCCTTCTATACGACCAATGTGGGAAAGGAGGCCATCGAGGCGCTGCATTCCCTCGTCGGCGGTACCGTCAAGCTGGGCAAGGGAAGCCCGTCGCCGGTTGGCCGATTCGGCCACATTACGGATAGAGGCGACCATTTCGTTAATCGAAGCAGAGGATTCTATCTGGGCTGCGGACTGTTCTTCTATATTGCGATTTAAATCTTCTATTCGCTTACCAATGGTAGTAGCCGCCTGATTCGTCGTATCTGCGGCGTTTTCCAGATCCCGGATCCGGGCTTCGATAGAAATCACCGCCCCCGTAGATTCCGAAAGCAGATCCCGAATCCGCTGGAGATGATTCGAAAGCTGTCCCAGGGACTCGAGATTCTTTGCTATTCCTTCAACAATGGTACCATACTTTTCAATCTGCTGCTGATCCCGCTCACTCGCATCCCGCAGGGCCTTATTCAATTCATTCTGTATTTTGGTAGAAGAAAATAACAGGTACGAAAGAAAGAAATGAAGTACTAAACTTACCACAAGATTAATCACAATAGCAGAAATAGGAAGCCCCGCCGGTAAAAGAAAAGCAAACGCAAAAAGCACAAGGGAAATTGTCGCCTGAATCAGAGAAATTCCTACAGCAAGACGCATATCGTTGCTGAATAAAACTATAAAGGCCAACACCACCGCATTGAAAGCCACATTACGATACAAAAGGGTTGCTTCCCGACTACTTACCACGAGGGACATGATCAGTAACATCACCGTCGTAGCAATAATAGCCAAAAAGGCAGCCCGCTTATAGTTTCCTCGATATAGAATAATAAAGGCAATACCGTTTATCACCACTAAGGAAAGCTCAAAGATTGAATTAACAAGATCCCCCGTAACAAAATCAAGAACACTCACTACCGGCAGAATAATAAGAACAAGCAACAAAATCGCCCGTAATCGCAGAGCCTTTTGTGCTACTTCTGGTCCGGCATCTTTATAGAGGTCCACAAAACCCGCCATCATATCCTCCAGGGTATAAGTATGCCCATTTTTTGACGATTCGCAAGGGGGCGCTTCCGCCGGGGCCACCACTGAAGGTACCGGCCCTCCTCGGTGGAAAGGGCTGGTACACTTTTCTGTGCCCCTTTGAGGATTGGTACCATGATACTTCCACACCTTTTTTAGAAGGTCGCTTTTCTTTTAGTTCTGGGATAGGCCTGAGGCCCCGGCGGGGCCCTCAACGGGCCTCGATGGAGATTCTCTGACGTTCCAGGTACGGGGCTTCTTGCTACGGGTCTTCCGCGAGAAGACCCGTAGCACGGTACCACATCGCTTAATCAGGCAGAACCAGGGCAAGGACCTCTTCAAAACGTTCCACGGGGTGGAATTCAATCCCCTTCTTTACATGCTCTGGAATCTCGTCAAGGTCCCGCAGGTTTTTCTTCGGGATGATGATATGCTTTGCCCGGTTCCTCTGGGCCGCGATGGTCTTCTCTTTGAGTCCTCCGATCGGAAGCACCTGGCCCGTAAGGCTCAATTCCCCCGTCATGGCATAGCGATCCGCAATGACCCGACCGGTTACGAGGGACACCAGGGCCGTGGCCATGGTAATACCCGCCGAAGGCCCATCCTTTGGCGTGGCCCCCTCAGGAATATGCAGATGGATGTGATGTTTTTCAAACCACTCCTGGCCAATGCCGTATTTTTCTGCCACCAACTTACGGGTGTAGGTGTACGCGATGGTAGCGGACTCTTTCATCACCTCTCCCATTTTACCGGTAAGGGTAATCCCCTCTTTCCCGGGGATAGCTACCGCTTCGATGATAAGGGTGTCCCCACCCAGGCTTGTCCAGGCAAGGCCTACGGCCATTCCCGGCCGATCTGCCCGTTTTATCTCTTCCTCTGCGAAGATGGGTTTACCCAGATATTTTTCCACCGCGGGCTTATCGATGACAAAGCGGGGAAGTCCATTTCTGGCGAGGTTATTCCCTTTTCCTTTTCCCCGAGGCGCAGAAGAGGCTTCCACCGGCTTCGCCGCTTGATCGGCTTTTTCTTGACCCGGTACCGTTTCCTGCCCCGCCGCAAGCTGTACGGGGGAGGTTTCCCGGGCGCCCTCTTCCTTTGCCGAGGAAACCCGCGCCGAGACGGTTCCCTCCTGACTCGTATCGGGCACTGCCCTGGCCTCGCCGGCAGGTTTCCCCGAAGAGGAGACCCCTTCCTTAGCCGAGGCTTCGGCGCTGGCCCCTGCAGGGGGAGTGGATGCCCCATCGACTGTTTGTTGCTCCTCTTCCAGAGCATCCACCACCTGTTTTGCCAGTTTCCGATGAATCTTATCCAGGTTCTTTTCGAAATTACGGACCCCCGCTTCCCGGGCATAGCCATTAGCAATAAACAGCAGAGCATCCCGGGTATAGCGTACCTGGGTCTTTTTAAGCCCATTCCGTTCAAGGCTCCGCGGAATAAGGTACTGCCGGGCGATTTCCAGTTTTTCCACATCAATATAGCCCGGCAATTGAATCACCTCCATCCGGTCTAAGAGCGGAAGGGGAATCGTATCCAGGGTGTTGGCGGTAACAATAAAGAACACATGGGATACATCAAAGGGCAAGTCCAGGTAATGGTCCCGGAAACTGTAGTTTTGTTCCGGGTCCAGTACCTCAAGGAGCGCGCTGGAAGGGTCCCCTTGAAAACTGGAACCCATTTTATCGATCTCGTCTATCATAAACACCGGGTCCTTGGTCTTTACGATTTTAAGCCCCTGGATGATCTTCCCCGGCATGGCACCCACATAGGTCCGACGATGCCCCTTAATTTCCGCCTCATCCCGCATGCCCCCCACCGAAAAGCGGAAGAACTGCTTATTCAGGGCCCGGGCAATAGAACGGCCCACACTGGTTTTCCCCACCCCCGGGGGACCCACAAGGCACAGGATAGAACCCTTGGTGTCCTTCCGGAGTTTTCGCACTGCCAGATACTCTACGATACGATCCTTCACGTCCTTAAGCCCATAGTGGTCCTCCTCCAGAATTTCCCGGGCCCGGTGAAGATCAAACTGTTCGGGTTCGGGATCTTTCCAGGGAAGGTTCACGATGGTATCCAGGTAATTGCGGGTTACGATAAACTCACTGGAGTTGGGATCCATGAGGCTGAATTTTTCTAATTCCTGTTCTACGGCCTCTTTGATTTCCCCTTCAAAATGGAGCTCTTCGATCTTTTCTTTAAAGCGCTGGTACTCGCTGCTCTTCGCATCGGTGGTCATCCCCAGCTCTTGTTTAATCGCCTTGAGCTCTTCCCGCAAAAAATATTCCCGCTGGCTTTTTTCAATCTTTTCGTTGATTTCTTTCTGGATCTTCTTCTGGATTTTTAACAGTTCCTGCTCCTTTTTAATAAAGACCAGGACCTGTTCCATCCGCTTGCGCACATTAAGGATTTCCAGGATCCGCTGCTGTTCGGTCTTATCGATATTAAGGATGCTGGCAATGAAGTCGGCGATCTTCCCGGGATGATCAATGTTGATCATATTCAGGCGCATCTCTTCCGAAAAGAGGGGGTTGTTTTCGGAGATCTGCTTCATCTCGCTGATCAGGGCCCGGGTAAGGGCCTTTACTTCGCTGGTGTCATCCTCTTCATCTTCCAGATATTCCACCGCCGCCACGATGGGGTTTGCCGGATTCAGGGCCTTTTTTATCCGGAAGCGCTTCAGGGTAGAAATGAAGATATTCACCCCCCCATCGGGAAGGTTAATCTTCTTTACGATTTTGGCCACGGTTCCTACCTTATACAGGTCATCGATGGTGGGATTCTCGGTTTCATTCATCAACATCACGAGCCCAATGAGCCCGTCTCCCGAGAGGGCCTCTTCCACCACCTTTACGTCGGTGGGATTCCCAATCATGATGGGAGTAAAAATACCGGGAAATATGGGGCGCCCCATGAGGGCTACCAGGTACAATTTGTTGGGTAATATTTGTTCAATAGGAACGATGCCTTGTTGATCTGACATAGTGCAACCTCTGGCTAAAATATCGCAAATATGGGGCAAAAAAGCAAATAGAAAGACCAAAAGCACAAAAATTCCCGGTGTAAGGTTCTAAAAAGCTCCCAGGCAAAAGGGTACGCGGCTACCCTTATGTTCTGGGGCAGAACCGTATGGCGACAAAGGAGAGGAAAGACCATTTTCACCGGTGGCCCCTTTCCGAAAAAAAAGGAGAAGACTATAATCAGTAAAACCATACCACCACACAAGGGGCAGGGGCATGCAACAAACGAGTCAGGTAGAACTCATCCGGGAAGCCTTTTTTTACCAGAGCCGCTTCCACGGAAGGACGATGGTGTTTAAAGTTGATTATCCCCTTACCGAAGCCCCATCCTTTCCTTCCCTGATGAACGACCTGGCCTTGCTTGCCCAAACGGGCATCCGGGTTGTGATTGTACCGGGGGCCAAAGAATGGATTGATGCGGTCCTCACGGAATACGAAATTCCCTGGTCATATGAGGGGACCGTCCGGCTGACTTCAGGCCAGGCCATTCCCTTTGTAAAAATGGCGGCCTTTGAAGTGGCGACCCGCTTTATGACGGCCCTTTCGGCGAGCCGTATCGACTCGGTGATCGGTAATTTTGTGCGCGCCCGTGGCTTAGGCGTGGTAAATGGAGTCGATTATGGGCATTCGGGGGTGGTAGAAAAAATTCTGGTAGAACCCCTGTCACGGGTACTCCAGATGGGGATGGTTCCCATTATTCCCTGTATCGGCTGGAGTATTGCGGGGAAGCCCTACAATCTTCCCAGTGATGAAATAGCCCTGGAAGTATGCCGGGCCCTGGGGGCGGTAAAATTCTTTATCCTTTCAGCCCATGGACCTCTCATGACATCCCACTACCAGGTGCCGGCGAACCTTTCCTGCGATGCCTCGGGCCGTATTGGACGCCTTACCCTTCAGGAAGCCCAGGCCATCCTGGATATGAACAGCCCCCAAAAGGACCGCCCCCTGGAAGAACTCCAGTTGGCCCTGCGGGCAGGCCGGGCGGGGGTGGAGCGGGTACACCTGGTAGACGGCCGGGAAGAAGGGGCGGTACTCCGGGAACTTTTTTCCAATCTGGGGGCAGGGACCATGATCTACGCCGATGAATATGAGTCGATCCGGCCCCTTTTGGCTGACGATATCCCCCAGATCCTGCGGCTCATGGAACCCCTTATGGAACAGGGGATACTCCTCCGCCGCAGCGCCGACGATATTCACGAAAAGATAAAGGATTACGTGGTATTTGACATCGATGGGTCCGTACACGCCTGTGGAGCCCTCCACGATTGGGGGGAAGGACAGGGAGAAATTGCCGCCCTGGCCACAGATCCCCTCTACGGGGAACTCAACATGGGGCGCCGTATCGTGGGCTATCTCATAGAAAGGGCCCGCAAGCAGGGCATGAAGCGGGTTTTTGTGCTCACCACCCGGACCCACGATTGGTTTGAGTACCTGGGGTTCAAGGAAATTTCCGTAGAAGAGCTTCCCGAGCGGAAACGCCGCCTCTACGATTACAAACGAAAGAGTAAGGTGTTTGCTCTGGACCTTAGCTCCCTTCCCCAGGGTTCGTCATAAGATGGGCGGTTCTATTTTGAACAGTTCTCATAGGAGGAAGAAAAGCCCCGTGCGCCCCCGGAAAACTTCGGGCCTAAAAGAAAAACCAGCTCCCCTCAGAGTAGTACCGTATGGCACGCAATAAAACCTACCAGGCCATCGTTCTGACGGTAAAAAACTCAGGCGAATCGAATCGGGAGGCGGTCTTCCTTACCCGGGAAGAGGGGCTCCTGCGGGCGACCCTTTTTGGCGGCCCCAAAAGCAAGCTACGTTCCCACGTGAGTTCCTTTAATAGGGGTACGCTGTGGGTATACCACGATCCGGTGCGGGATAGCCGCAAGGTAACCGATTTTGACGTAGAAACCTGGCGCCCCGGCATTCGGGAAGACTATGGGAGAATTCTGGCGGCCAGCTTTCTTGTCGAATTGGTGCTCCAGGGACATGGCGGCGGCGCCAATCCAGAAGAGGTATATCTTCTTTTAGATGAAAGCCTGGAAATCCTGGCGGAGGCCCAGCGGGACCAACGGCGACACCTGGTGCTTTGTTTCATATGGCAGTATCTGGACATTCTGGGGATTTTTCCCGATTTTTCCCATTGTGGTTCCTGCGCTTGCCCCATCGGTCATCTTGATATACTATGGTATCTCCCGGACCAGAATCTCCTGGTGTGTTCCACCTGCCGGGAAAGGGCGGCTCCCTCAGCTGGACTGGCAGCGGTCCCCCTGTACCCGGGATTCCGGCGCTGGTTCAGGGAGGTACACAAGCAGCATGGCCCGCAGGCCCTCCGGTACACCCTTGAGGATGAGGTGCTTGCCAGGGCTATACAGGTAGGAGAGGGACTATACACTGCCTTCAGTGGTAAAAGGATACAATGGCATGAGGAATAACAAAAAGCGGACCTACCCAGAAGGAGGGCTATCATGCGAGCGGTAGATATCATCATGAATAAACGAAATGGCAAAGAGCTTTCCCGGGATGAATTAGAGTTTCTTATCAGAGGATATGTGGAGGGCCGTATCCCGGATTACCAGGTTTCTGCCTGGGCAATGGCGGTGTACTTCCAGGGGATGACTCCCCGGGAAACGGGCGCTCTTACGGAGATAATGCTTCATTCCGGAAAAACCATCGACCTTTCGGGGATAGAAGGCCCCTTTGTGGATAAACACTCCACCGGGGGAGTGGGGGATAAAACAAGCCTTATCCTGGCACCCCTCGTCGCCTCCCTGGGAATCAAGGATCCCATGATGTCTGGCCGGGCCCTGGGGCACACGGGAGGAACCCTGGACAAACTGGAAGCCATCCCCGGCTATCGAACAAACCTTTCGGTGGAAGAATTCCGGCGCATCCTTGCAACCACCGGCTTTGCCATGACCGGCCAGACCAGCGAGATCGTCCCGGCGGATCGGCTCCTGTACGCCCTACGGGATGTGACCGCCACGGTGGAATCGATTCCGCTCATTACCGCGAGTATTCTTTCCAAAAAGGTGGCCGAAGGAGCAGAAGCCCTGGTATTCGACGTTAAATTCGGGTCTGGTGCCTTCATGAAGGATTTTTCCCAGGCGGAACAACTGGCCCGGTCCCTGGTAGAAACGGGCAAGGCCATGGGGAAACCCATTATTGCCCTGCTTACGGACATGAATGAACCCCTGGGGACCATGGTAGGAAACTTTTTAGAGGTCGAAGAAAGCCTTGATTGTCTTGAAGGAAAGGGTCCAGCGGATCTCATGGAGGTTACCCTGGAACTTGCCGCCCGGATGGTACTGCTGGCGGGAAAGGCCCCCGATGCAAGCACTGCCCGCCAACTCTGTGAAAAAGCCCTGGCAAGCGGCAAACCCCGGGAACTCTTTCTTAAAAATGTGGAAGCCCAGGGCGGCAAGCCGGAAGAACTCCTCCGCTTACGGGGGACCTATCGCTCTCCCCATTGGAAAGAAGTCCGGGCACCCCGGAGTGGATATATCACCCACATCGATGCTTACGACATAGGCCGAGCAGGGGTGCTCCTGGGCGTAGGGAGAAACACCACCAGCGATCCGGTCAGTCCCACAGCGGGGATCCAATTCCATCATCGGCGGGGAGACAAAGTCCAGAACGGAGAACTAGTCATGACTGTGTGGGGTAAGGATCAGGGAAGCCTTGAGGAGGCGCTTCCCCTTCTGGAGGGAGCCCTGCATATAGAGGACGCCCTCCCCGCACCACGTAATCTTGTGGCAAAGGAAATTTGCGCCTCATGAAATGGGAAAAGAAAGAAATACCCCCGGAACTCGTAAAGAGCCTTGCCCAACGGTATGGTTGCGATACCCTTACCGCGGCCATCCTTGCCCGACGGGGCATTTTACGGGGAGAAGAAATTCAATTCTACCTTGAATCGGATCTACGCTATCTCCACAATCCTTTCCTCTTCCCCGGCATGGAAGACGCGGTGGATCGGATCCTGTCGGCGGGGGAAGAACAAGAAAAGGTCCTGGTTTTTGGGGATCGAGATGTAGATGGCATCACCAGTACGGCCCTCCTGGTTCGTCAATTACAACGTATGGGGCTTACCGTAGAATGGCGGGTTCCTCTGGGGAACGATGCCTACGGTCTTTCAAGACAAACGGTTCAAGAATGGGCAAAACAGGGGGGAACCCTCATCATCACCGTAGATTGTGGGATTTCGAACCATGAAGAAATTGCCCTGGCCCAGGAATTAGGCATCGACGTCATTGTGGTAGATCATCATAACCCTCAAGAAGAACTGCCCCCTGCCCTGGCTATCATAAATCCAAAACTTAAAGACACCCCCTATCCCTTCCGGGACCTGGCAGGTTGTGGGGTGACCTACAAACTCGTGTGGGCCCTCCGCTTTGCCCGGAAAAGCAGTCTCTACGGGCAAAACCTCTGCTTATTAACCACCCGCCCCACCAACGATGCCTTTGAAGTGGAGGTTGCCATCCTTCGAAACCTGGTCGTGGTCCGGCGACTTACCGAAACAATCATCCCCGGTATGGTAACCATAGAACAGACCCGCATTCTGCCCCTCATTCAAGACACGCCTATTCTTGTCTGGGATAGGCCGCTCCATGTTCGCAATTTCCATAAAATGTTCGGGTCCGGTATAGAGCCCTACTTTCAAGATATACGAGAAGAAATTGGCCGGGAATTTCCCCAGGTGGCGGGGAAGAGTCTTCTCAGATTAAAGGAACTTTCCCGTATCGCCCGCTATAGCGAAGGGAACCCTACCGAATTAGATACGTTTATCAACCTTTTCGTAACCTATATTCAGAAAAAAGAAAACCTTTACACGGAGGAAGACCAGGAAGATCTCCAACTCGTTGCCCTGGGCACCATCGCGGACATGATGCCCTTACAGAACGAAAACCGCATCATCGTAAAGAATGGGGTCAGCGCCATGGAAAAGAAGGCCCGGCCGGGGATCTCGGACCTTTTCTTTAAGCTCGGCCTCAGCGGACGACCTATTATCGCCAGTGATCTTTCCTGGCAGGTGTGTCCCGCCATCAACGCCAGCGGAAGGATGGGCCGGCCCGATCTGGCGGTGGAACTCCTGTTAGAAGAAAAACTTTCCCGCCGGGAGGAGCTCGTCCAGGCGGTTCTCCAGATGAACGAGGATCGCCGAAAACTGGGGAATGACATCTGGGCGGTAGTAGAACCGATGGCTGCGGCAAGCTTAGAACAATTTGGGGGAAAGCTCGTCGTTGCCTTTGGCCCCGAAATCCACCGGGGAGTAACGGGCATCATGGCCGCCCGGATGGTACAGCGCTTTAAAGTCCCCGCCATCGCTGTGGCCTTTACCAGCGAAACTACCCTTTCGGGCTCCCTCCGCTCTACCCGGGGATACGATGTCCGTTCTTTGCTGGAACAATGCGCAGACCTTTTTACCGACTGGGGAGGCCATGATTATGCGGCAGGTTTTACCATGGACCATGAGAAGTGGCCCCTCTTTCTGGATCGACTTAAAATAGTCAGCGCCTGCATGGAACTCGAAGAGGCCCGGGATGAAGAAATCCTCCATATCGATGCGGAACTACCCCATGGCTATCTTACTCCCGAGCTCCTCAAGGTAGTAGATACCTTTGAACCCTATGGAGAGGCAAACGACCACCTCTTTTTCCTTGCCCGGGGCTTACCGATTATCGATATACTTTTGATGGGGAAAAACGGAGCCCCCCACGTAAAACTGACGGTGGATGCGGGAGCCTACAAGTGGCCCGCCGTATACTGGCAGGCCGCAGAAAAGGTAAAAACCGAGTTTGACCTCCACGACCGGGTGGACCTGGTATTTCGGTTACAGCGTAATTGGTTCAATGGGACTGAAACGCCGCAGCTTATCATCACCGACCTTAAACGATCGGAAGTTGCTCATGAAAAAAAACAGGTTTCATAAGATTTTAGCATTGCTCGCCTGTATCGTTACGGGTCCCTATCTGGGGGCCCAGGAACCTACCGCTTTCTTCGTGTATCCCGAAAAGCCCCGGATAGGAGACGCCTTTCAAGTAGTGTTCCTCTTACCCAACCAAACAGAAGCCGCCGGTTCCTTTAGCGACTATCAGGTCGAGCTTTTGTCGCCGAAGGGGAAAAGGATCCTTTCTAGTCCCTTTTTCATCTTTGATACCTATCAAAATGAAACAGAAACCGGCACTATTGCCATGGCCCTGCTTACCACCGGTCCAGCCTACGAGGGAGCTACCATCCTTATCCGGATTCTTAAAGGAGAACAGCCCTTACAAGAAGGAAGCATCTCTCTGGAACCGGTCCAATTCGTTTCCATGGAAATAGCCCTGGATAGCACAAACACCGACCTATTAACCAAACCGGATCCCCGTAAAGAAGCGGAAAGCCGGGAACTCTGGCAGGTCCTTACCACGCCGACACCCCTTCTCCACAGTCAGGAACCCTGGGTGGAACCGGTGGCAAGCAAACGTCGTACCGCCTTCTTTGGAGATCAACGGGTGTACCGGTACAGTAATGGTAAGCAGAGCACCAGTATTCACTACGGTCTTGACTATGGCGTTCCCCGGGGGACACCGGTGCGCGCCTGTGCACGGGGGCGGGTTGCCCTGGCCCGATATCGCCTGGTAACGGGGAACACGGTTATTCTGGAACATGCCCCGGGGGTGTATTCGCTGTACTACCACATGGATACTATTTCGGTAGCGGTAGGAGAAATAGTTGAGCAGGGGGCCCTCATAGGCACCAGTGGTTCTACTGGCCTTTCCACGGGGCCCCATCTCCACTGGGAAATTCGCATCCAGGGGGAAAGCGCAAACCCCGATAGTCTTATCACAAATCCTCTGCTTGACAAAGATGCTATTCTCAGTAGAATATCGACCTATCGTGCGAAGGCACGTAATTCTGACCGGTAAGCGGAAAGGAGGTGAGAAGAGTGGCCCACATTGTCGTTGATGAAAACGAGATGCTGGAAAAGGCGATCAAACGCTTTAAGCGGATGGTCGAGAAAGAAGGCATCATCCGGGAATTTAAGAAGCGGGAATACTACGAAAAGCCTTCTACCATCCTGAACCGCAAGAAAAAGGCAATCCAGCGCAAGCTGATGAAGAAGAACCGCAAGGGGAAAGCCGAATACTAAATCCCCAGAGGAATTTCTCAGGAAGTGGAGAAATTCCCTATCTATCTAAAAAGGGAAGGGGCTCATCCAACGTATGCACGGCTCAATTGCTGGAGGATGCCCCGAAAGGATGGTAAGAGATTACCACCCAAAAGTCGTAGATTGGTATAGAATGATGAGGCCCGGAAAGGGCCTTATTTTTTTACCAAGTTCCTTTTCCTTAAAAAGAGAGACCTGCCATGGGATGCGATGTTTCAGGCCCCCTAAGGGTATACCTTAAAAAAACAGCAAGAAAGGCCTGGTTCCTGGTTGTCTTTTTCTGGACCGCCTGCACGAGTTTCTCGGCATATCTCCCCGGTCCTGAAGAACCTTCTGTACCACACCCCTACCCCATTACTTTTCAGGCAGACACCATTCAGGACTTGGAAGAAGCCCCATTCATTCCCCTCGTTCCCGGTATAGCCTATACCAGTTTTGCTATCCACAATCCCCCCCTGGAAAGCTGGGCGGTGATGGTGGACCTTTCTCATCCTCAGCTAAAAATAATCGTGGGGCCACCGGCAGAACGCCCCGGTGTGGGACGGTCCATCACGGTCCGGCACTTTGCAGAGAAAACTAACAGTCTGGTTGCAATTAATACCGCCCCTTTTGGACCCGTCTCCGATAGGGAAGGAGAAATCCGGGAGCACATCGGGCTTGGTATTCACAAGTATGAACTCCTTTCTCCTCCCCATCCCCGATATAGTGCTCTTGTCATAACCCAGGAAAAAACCGCGGCTATCATAGAACAAGAGGTCCTGATAAAAGATCCCCAGCTTCTTCAAGAAATTCCCTACGGAATTGGGGGCTTTTTCACCATTCTAAAGGATGGGGAGATTCTTCCCTATCGAGCCATCCGCAATCCCCGTTCTGCCATTGGAGTGCTCCCTGATAAGAAGCATATCATTCTCCTGGTGATCGATGGACGACGACGATCGAGTGTAGGGGCTACGGCCCAGGAAACGGCGGAAATTCTCCGTCGGTTAGGAGCCCGGGATGGCCTGTTACTCGATGGAGGTGGGTCTACCACCCTGGCAGTAAAGCGGCCCGGCGAAGCGGCGGAGGTCCTGAACATCCCAATACATGACAACATCCCTGGGAAAGAACGGGCCGTCGGCCTCTGTCTGGGGATACGGTACACAGAATAGAAGGGAGACCTACCCCGTAATCCCGTATTGTGCTCATTCGCAGGTATGTACGGATCGTTAGAACCATGCAAGGGGGCACTGAAACAGCACGTGCCCCTGTGACGGTCCATTCCTTAATTTATTCGCGTTCATTCACGGATCGTTAGATCTATACAGCGGAGTCATTGCAATAGTACGCCGCCCTGTGACAGTCTATTTTTCAATTTATTAGCGTTTATTCGCGTTCATTCGTGGATCGTTAGTCCATACAGCGGATACGCTGAAACAGTACGTCGCCTTGCCACGGTCTATTTTTCAATTTATTGGTGTTTATTCGTGTTCATTCGCGGACTTCTTTCTCGATAAGGAGGGCCCCAGAGGGAGTGGGGGCCCCATGATGGACCCCTCCAAATAGACCATTAGGTCCATATGAAGGAATCCTTATTTTTTACCACGGAAGCTTTGGAGTGTATCCTAGGATAAGTTCTGGCCGTTGATAGGTGGTACGATATTCCTCTTCCGTAAGGAACCGTCGCGTCGGGCTTTCAGTAAGAAGGGCCCCTTCGCCTTCATTGCGATATTCCCGGAAAAACTGTTTATCCGCCGTATTTACGTTGTCCCAATCGGTCCAGCCACCCTGACTGGAGAGGGCAGAAATCCGAGAGTTCATGATTACCACTTTAGCAGGGCCCTTGCCGTTACTTCCTCCCGTCCAGGCACCTCGTCCTAAAAACACCGGTTTAGCACTCTGTAGGGCAGGATCGGCGGTAAACAGGCACTGATTAAACACATAGCCGTTATCAAAGCCAAGACCACCAGAATCGGCAGGAGCTGCGGCCGTAATATAGCCTCCCTGGGGATAATAGATAGAATGAATGTGGCACCGCTGAAAAAGAACCGTGGCCCCACCACAGATAAAATCAACCTCTCCTTCTATGTAGCAGTTTTCAAAGTAGAGCCGACCAGAACGAAGATACATAGTATCCTGTTGTCCTAGGAAGAGACAGTTTCTTATAACCCCCTGACCTACATTCCTCGTAGCAAGGGTTACCGAACGTCGTTCCGAACTTCCCCAGGTTTTGTTCCATTCGGCACCTTTATTATAGAAAGTAAGATTCACCGCATTAAAACTTTCTCCATTAAGACTTACGTCTACAAGAATATTGCCATCGATCCCACCGGTATCTGCTTCGTACCCATAAATAATAGTAGACACAGGGCTTTCCCCTAAGAGGGTAATATCGGGCTTTGTTATTTTAAGCTTTTCCCGATACAGGCCCTTCTTGATATAGATCACAGATCCCGGTTGAGCAGCATCGATCGCATCTTTAATGGTGGCATAAGTACCACTGCCCCCGCCAGGTACCACCGTAAGAACAGGACGGGAGCCAGCAAGTTTTTTAAGATCCGGGAGAATGGGCCGAGGATCTATAAATTCCGCCTTATTTTTGCTGTACGGAAGACGGGACAGATCTATCTCGTTATTCTGTATAGCCGCCGGATCTACCCAACCTGCTTCCTTTCGAACCTCTGAGGCCAACATGGTGATTCCCGCTGGCTTTGTGGCAGGCCGCTTACTTGGTGGATCCTGATCCTGTACAAGAAGGGGCACTTTTGTTAAGTCATATCCTAACCGCTTTCCCAATTCTTCCAGGGAAAGGTTCTGCACATCCTCATCAGGAATCACCAGGACATAGAGGTACCGAGCAAAACCATTGGTACTTCCATCGTTCTCTCCAAAGGCAATAAAGTGACCTGCCCCCGCCCATTCGGTACTCTGTTTTACATAGGCCTTTGTTTCGTGCCGCAATTTACCGTCCACATAGGCCCGGGCGGTAATGGCCTTTTCGTCCGACTCCACTTCAAACACCATACGGAATTCATGCCAGTCCGAAACGATATCATCCGGTTTAAGGCTTGTTTGACCGGTGCTTCCCTTAATTTGATTACTATGGTTATGCCGCAAAAGGGCTTGATACTCTCCCCGCTGCCAGCCTACCCAGAAAACCCCAAAGGGCGTTCCCGTATCCGCGTCCTTAGCCCCCCGGGCTTTAAAAATCACGGTGACCCGTTTTTCACCTCCCGTAAGGGGGATAGTAAAAAAATCATTAACCCCATCGGTAGTATTAAGTCGTAAGGCACCCACTCTTTTTTGGTCATCAAAGACAAAAGAAAAATGACTTTCAATCGTATCCAAGTGACCAAACCCATGGGCTTCCAGATCCTTCCGGACATTCAGAGCCTTCTGGCCAGGAATATACAAAATAGCCTTTCCTACCTGAGCTATGACTCCGGGCACCATCATAAGGGCTAACAAACAAAAAAAGGCCCCTTTTACCACATAATTTTTGATACTCCCTCGTTTCATTTCAAACCTCCCTGTATCGTAAGCCAGTGGACCGCAAGATCAGGCCAACTGGCGATAGTCCCGCTTTTTTCCCGAAGACCAAAACCATGTCCCCCTTCGGGGAAAATATGGGCCTCCACAGGAAGCCCCCTTTTACTACAAATCTCACATAACCGCAGCGTATTAGCCACCGGAACCGCCCCATCATCGAGGGCGTGAACCATAAAAAGAGGGGGCATGTCTTGCCGCACCTGTAATTCTGCCGAATGAAGTTCCACAAGTTCAGGGGATGGCTGGAAGCCCAACAATCGAGAACGGGATCCTTGATGGGTAACACCGGCCTGCATGGAAACCACGGGATATATAAGAAGCCCCAGATCAGGGCGACATTTCTCTGCATCGATATATTCTGCAATCCCCGCTGGGACTTGAGTATCCCAACGAGTACAAAGTTCCGCCGCCAGGTGTCCCCCTGCAGAAAACCCCATCACCGCCACCTTCCCTTCCGGCCATCCCCAGGAAGCCCCTTGTTCCCGGATTAGGGTCATAGCCCGTTGCGCATCCTGGAGCGGGATTCCGTGATCCTGCCCATGGGGAGCTTCGGGAAGTCGATACTTTAATACAAAGGCAGTAATTCCTACACTGTTGAGCCAGGAACCAATCTCAAAACCTTCCTTGTCAATTACAACCCGTTCATAACCACCCCCGGGTATTACAAGGACAGATAAGGGGAGCGGTTTTGGGGCTATCATAGGGAAAACAGAAGGATAGCAAACCTTTCTGATAGAGCGATCCTGACACACCACCGGGTCAGCCGATCGCTCCTCCACAATTTCATCAACCAACTCATGGGAAAAAACACCACAAGAGGATGGACCCTTTTCCCACAAATAGATCTCTGGCACAGGCCAGGTTGTTTTTACATAGCCCAACATTTCTCTATCCTGCTATTTTTGCTTCACCAGGCCAAACTGTCGTTCTAACCATACAAATGATGCTTCTTGTTTTTCTTGATCATAAATATGCCCCGTCGCCCAGAGGCGAGTTTCCAGTTTTTCAGGAGCCCGAGCAGCTTTCCAGATGGCCTGCAGTTTTTCAAAGGCCTGCTTCACCGAAGGAACGGGGAACAGCGTATCCGCTTCTCCCGCGTATACGAGCATTGGCTTGGGAGCCGCAAGACCCGCCACATCAGGATAATCCAGGTATCGACCAATAAAAGGATGCAGCATAGTAAAAGCCGACTGACCTTTAAGCTGGTTATTCCCCGGCACCATCAGCCCCTGCATGGTTGCCATCCAATTCACCACTACCGCAGCCTTAATATCCGGCGAGAGGGCCGCCACCTGCCAGGAACGAAAAGCCCCCATGGAAAAACCCACCGCCACTAGCCGACTCGTATCTACTTCGGGAAGAGAAGCAAGGAAACGAGCTGCCCGGACATCCTCCAGGGCGATAAGGCCTGCATAGCTTACCCCCATATTCATCAAGTTAGCAGCCAGTGCCTGTTGAGCCTCCGTACTCCAGCCCTTTACCGAACGATCCCCCCAGCCCAGGGCATCGAAACTAAGTACCACAAAACCTCGTTTTGCAAGCTCATCCCCTACATAGCGCCCACCATAGTATTTATCTATCCAGACGCGGCTTGAAGCTCTTTTTTCTTCATCGCCCCAGGGCTCCACAAGTTTTTCTTTTCCGATATCGAACTTACTGCCATGGTCATGTAACATCAGGGCTGCCGGGAAAGGCCCTGTACCATGGGGTACTAAAAGGTAAGCCAGCACCCGACTATCCCGGCTGATATTAAAGACCACTTTCTGGGCCCTATAGGATCCCCGATCCACCGTCTCAATAATCTTCATATCGAAGGGGGTACTATCTTCCCAGGGGATCATTATTTCCCAAGCTTTTTCAAGAGCAACCGCTTTCCATTTGGGGAAATCTAGATCCGCTTTCCAGCCAAGAATAAAAGGCATGCGATCCCGCAGGGCCTCATAGAATACCGGTAGCGGCTTATCTACCCCTGTAATAGCCTGGGTTTGATACTCACTGGTCTGAGCCGAAAGAACGAGAGGTATAGTTAATCCCATCAATAAAAAAACTCTCCTAAATCCGTAATAGCGTCGTTTCATACGATAAGGGTAACACCCTTCGGTATTATTTTTCCGCCTTCTTTTTGTATTTTGGAGTATTAAAAAAGCGAAATGTTTCAGGCAGGAATGGACACCAGAAAAGAGAGAAACGAAAAGACCGGATCTACAGGCTTTTTACAGAAGTTTTTGAATATGCAAGTAAATATTGAATAGTACAGGATAGAAAAAAAGGAGGGGCCCCTTTTGAGGCCCCTCCCAGAAATCTCAGGATAACTCCTGAATCAGGATTCTATCAGGGTTCCCTTTAGAAACTTACCTTTACTACGATGGGGAGAGAGAATCCCTCATCCTGAGTATAGGTGGGATTGAATGCTACAAGACCATTACCCACCTTATACTGGAGTTCGGCACCAACGAGGTAATCCCCAGAAAGATACACATGATCCTTATCGTATCCTACGAGGCCCATGAGGGTTACATCAGCAATAGTATACTTTACGGCCCCTTCGATGTAGAATTTCTTATCGGTCACATTGTATTCAGGGGCAACCTGAATCCCAAAGGCGTCTTTGGAATAATCAATAACACCGTATACCGCATGCTTGGTAAGCCCCTTGTATCCCGCAGAAGCAGAAAGACCTTCCACAGCGGTAAGGGTAAAGCTGGCGCTCACATTGGAATCCTTAAGGTTATCCTTGTCCGCAAAGTATGAATGAACAACAATATCACCCACCTTGCTTATAGAATACTTTCCAAAAACACCAAAATTTTCCGTACCAACCTTGGTATTACCAGGCAGGGCCACCACACCGATGTTGAGGCCCTCTACAGGAAGTACCTGCAACAGCATCCCCTGCTTCTGAGCGGTATAATCACTCGTGGCATTGTACACATTCCCCAACACGTAATCCGAATATCCAGAGGAAATATCGTAATCGTAGTTGTAGAGCTTTCCACCGGTCACCACCACTTTGCCACCAAAAAGATTAATCTTCCCGTAAGCATAGACCACATCAATATCGGTGATCTTATCGCTGGTATTAACCGTCAGTTCCTTACTAGAAAGCTGGAAACGGCTCGCAAATTCCAGATTATCGGCGGTCCACTTAAGATTAAGCCGGAGTCGATCTACGTAGTTAAAATTCCCCTCATCGGTTAGGGTTCCGATGGCCCGGACATACCCATTGATAGTTGCTTGTCCAAAGACTGCACCAGCCAGGACAACCGCAGCACAAAAAAACGCAAGATGTTTTTTCATACTGTTCCTCCTAAGAAGTAAGGCTCTGTCAGGAAAGATACCTTTCCTTGCACAGGACAGAAGTATCATAGCCAGGCACATAAAGAGTGTCAATAGACAAAGTTAGACTAATTTAACTTACTGGTTTCTAAAAAGCGTTTTATTATAAAGATTAAAAAAGGCCCCTGCTCACAACAGGGGTCCCTTTTCTCTCATTTTTTTCTTTTTTATGAGAGTCTCTAGAACTTGACAGGGGCAATGGGGATACCTGGGGCTATTTTTTTTTACCGCGGGCAAAGGCCCCCAGTAAACGGCCTCGCCTCCCACGCAACAAAGCCTATTTTTGCACCGAAAGTTTACCAGCCCCCGCATATTGAGACACCAAGGCAGGGACATTCGCTGCTTGATGAAGGGTATAACTATAATACGCGGTAGGTTCCCAGGGCTTGGAAGAACTCATGGCTGTAGTGCTCCCCACGCCGGATTCAAGAATATTACCGGCACTATACACAACGCCATAGGAATCTTTAAAGGCATAGGCAATACCGGAGGCAAAATAGTTTTCTTCAGCCACAATCTGACAATCCTTTCGTACCCCAACGGCATAACTATTACTGCGCCCTGCGCTTCCATCCATGCCATAGTAATTGTTGTATATATGAATTGTGGCAAATCGAACCATAGGGAGCCGCTGACGGCAATTTAAAAAATAGTTGTGATGGAGCGTTATCGTTTGATGATTCTGGTCTCCCGTATCGGAATCGCTACTGCCAATCAGCATGGTCTTATCATGATTTTTAAAGAGGCACCACGAAACCGTGACAAAATCATTGGCTTTGGTAATATCACAGAGTCCATCATAGGTTTGCCACTTTGTCATTACCCCATCACTGGTAGTAACCGAATCAAGACCTTCATCGCTGATAGCAAGAGTATCTTCCAGTGTACAGTGATCTATCCAGACGTACTTGGATTTTTGGATGCTGATGGCATCATAGTTGGCATTAAGCCCATCGTTTGCTTCAATAGCGGGGAAGGGATCGTAGGCATCCTGGATATGCAAATTCCGGACAACCACATTTTGAACCCCACTGATGATGAGGGTTCCCCCTTTAATTCCAGAACTAGCAGACAGGCCAATGATCGTCGTATTACTTTTCACAGGGACTTGAACCTGGCTCTTCCATTTATTGGCCAGGTATTTCTGTACCGTTACAATCGCTCCTGAGGGATCTGCCGTATAGGAAACTTTACTCGCATACAAGGTTTTCCAGGCACTGTAACTGGTAACCACATACTCACTACCCAGGGAATTAGCCGAGACCGCCTCGGCGGTATATTTTGCGATAAAGGCATCAAGCCCACTGGTGCTCTCTTTACCAGAAGAAGGAAGCATTCCCTCGGTCATGTCGATCATGCCATCAATGTATATAATACGTGCATCCCCGGCCGAAAGGGCTGAGAGCAGTGCCGAACGAGTGTTTACAGTGTAGACGGTCCCCCCGTATCCTCCGGGTTTTGATGGGGCCGATACGGTGGCCCCTGTCAAATCGCCACTCCCCTGGTAGGAGGCCCACCCGGTAAAGGCATCGGATGCCGAAATCGCCTGTTCCCCCTGAGCAAGGCCAGTCACATACGAAGCCGTCCCCGCTGTACTTTCCTTACCCGGATTTACCCCATAGCTACAACAGGTAGTAGAAAGAAAAATACTAGCCCCCATCAAAAAGCCAAAAATCAATCTTTTATTCATTGTCATGGTTTCCCTCAAGACGGCGCCCCTTTAACAGGTAAGCCTTTTAAAATTAGCTCAACCTTAAAAATTCCTCAATAATTAAGATAACGATACGGGGCTTCACACACTCCCTAATTTCCTTACTCTTTCATAAACACGATATAATCCAGGGCCATACCGGTTTCGCCTTTTTTGGCGGGGCTATGGGGCTGAATCGTAATGGTAATCGTTTTTGGTTCCGATACGGTAAAGGTAATCGGAACCCGCTTGGTTAATTCCCAATCCCCAATGGGAGGATCCGAGGGATATACCCGGTACGGGCGTTCATCAAGGAACACATAAAAAGCATCCTGGGAAGAACTTGGGGCCTTTTCATTTACCAGAGCCGTATAGGACCCCGCAGGGAATTGAACCTGAATGGTTGCCAGGGAACTGTCCTTTTCTACCCGGACAGCCTTACCTTCAGACGCCTTAGCATCTTCGATAACGGGCATGTCGGTGAGTTTCATCGATTCCAGTTCAATTTTGAATTCCTTCGCATCCGCGGGGAACACCAGTACCCCTGCAGGCTGGTTACTCGCCGGTGCATTCCCTTGGGTCTTCGCTTCCGTTACTACAGGTGCAGTTTGCGTTGTAGTCGCACCTGCAGAAGAAGAATCCGGTACGGAAGCACAAGAAAAAAACGCCAAACCTGTGAGCACCACAATCATCCATCGTAAGCGATTCATAAAGGGTTACCTCCTTGCCTAATGGTGAAAAGTATCGTAGCCCCATTTGTTTATTTTATGCCGACCATTTTTTGTACAATTCCAACTTTTTATTGTGGTTAAAATGATGGAAGCAAAGAGACAGCCCCAGTCCAAATATTGAAGGGATTGAAATCCAACGCAGTCTTCTCAGAAAACATCCTAATTATTGCAATAATGAGAGGGAAAAAACCTTTAAAAAGGGAAAGTGTCTTTCCTTCGCCCAGGGATTCATCACACCAGATTAAACGCAAACAGTAAAGAAGAACTCAAAAAAAATCGGAATAATCTAAATTCTGGTAAGAACTATCATAAAAAAAGCACGTATAGTATTTTATTATGAAAGCATACATACTGACATTACTGTATACAGGAATGCTTTTTATGACCCCAGAACATGTATTCTCACAAAAAACATCAGAAACAGATACGGCGATATTTAATCGAGAACAGGTTGAACAGGTAGAACAAAAAGATCGGCCCCGCACTACCACCAAACCAATACTGTATCTTGTGGGGGATTCCACTGTTAGTTCTTTTAAAGATCCATATTACTATCCCCGGTATGGCTATGGAACCCAGTTATTCCACTATTTTAAGGATATCGAAATAGTCAACCTTGCCCTTTCTGGAAGAAGTTCTAAGAGTTTTATAAGAGAACAAAACTATCAAAATCTTATACAAAACCTAAAGGCGGGAGATTTTCTTCTCATTGGTTTCGGTCATAACGATGAAAAACCAGAAGAAGCCCGCTATACTAATCCCCAGGGAAGTAAAGAGGATCCATCATCTTTTAAATTCTACTTATATTCATACTATATAAAACTTGCTCTAGATCGGGGTGCTACCCCCATTCTTTGCACCCCTATTGTCCGAAGAAATCCCGCTGGATTGTATAAAGGAACCTTCGTTCATATCACCGAAGATAAACCGGGATATCCCGGAGGAGACTATGCCGAAAGCATTCGTCAATTGGGCAAAGAACTCGGCGTTACCGTACTGGATCTCTGTCGAAGAACCCAACAACTATACGAGGCCCTCGGAAGTGAAAAGACCCTTTATCTCCACGCGTGGATTACCGACAAGGCTGACAGTGTAGACAATACTCACCTGAATAGGTACGGAGCAGCAATGGTTGCTTTTCTACTACGAGAAGAACTCGCCCAGACCAATAATCCTTTAAAAGGCTATCTTCTGGAGAATTCCGTAACTCCTAGTGAACATGATTTTCTTACCCCTAATCCGCAATATCGAACTCCTTGAAAAAATTATTGATCTTTATAACTTAGAAAATGCTTTGATAAAAAGAAAGTAAATTTTATTAAACAGCACATAATGATTTACGACAGGTCCTATTTACAAAAAAATAAACAAAAAAGGGCCCTTTTAAGAGGGCCCCATCAGAGTAGCAGAGCAGAGAGATTTTTTTTCATCCCTCCCTTCAACTTAATTGATACACAGGCTTCTATTCTTTTACCGCTCCTACAGTAACACCCTGAATAAAATATCGTTGGGCAAAGGGATAAATAAACAAGAAAGGAATAACCGTGACCACCACTGATGCATTTTTTACCATATTCCCGTACCCAATTATGGTAGGATCGTTCAGATTTTGTTCGTTTAGGATGAGCTCCCGCAATTTAACCTGGAAATTATACAGCTCCGGTTTAGAGACATACATCACATAGGCGAAAAATTCATTCCAGTACTGAACGGCAAAAAACAATCCTATCGATGCAAGGGCTGCTGCCGAAAGAGGCAAGACAATCATAAAAAACACCTGAGGAGGAGAAGCACCATCAATCTCAGCGGATTCAAAAAGGCTTGTAGGGATTTGATCGAAGAAATTCTTCATTAAAAAGATATTAAACGCATTTACACTGGCTGGTAGCAACACAGCCCACAGAGTATTGGTCATCCCTAGATTTTTAAGAACTAAAAAAGTAGGAACCAATCCTCCGTTAAAAATCATAGTGATAAAAATGAATTTTGAAAAAAAGCCACGGCCAATCAAATCTTTTTGAATAAGAACGTATGCAGCAAGGGTCGTAATAAGAAGACCAAGCAATGTCCCCGTAACGGTAGTAAAAATCGAAACAAGAAGGGGCCGGTACAGATTCTTATTTGAGACAATCACCCGATAAGCTTCCAATGAAGGATTTCGAGGCCAGAGCGTAAGGCCATACACAGCAGAACGATCAAGAGAATCAGCAAAAACCTTTAAAAGCGGAATAAGCATGAGAATAAGCAAGAGACACATAAAAAGGCCATTGCAAATTCGAAACATATCTCGAGCTAGATAATGTTTGTTCTTTAAGAAACCATGCGTCATATCATACCCCTTTAAAAAATAGAAGAACCACGAATTTTTTCATTTATTTTATTAGTAATAAGAACTAAGCTCATTCCAATAAGGGATTTAAAAAGACCTATAGCAGTTCCCATACCGTAATTCGCCTGCTGAATTCCCGTTCGATAGGCAAACACCGATACTACATCCGATACTTTAAGCACATTGGGATTCATAAGGACAAAAACAGATTCAAAAATATTCAGTACCTTACCAAGATTAAGAACAAATACAATAATAATGGTCGGAAGAAGAGAGGGAAGCGTAATATAAAGGGCTTGTTTCCACTTTCCCGCCCCATCGATTTCCGCCGCTTCATACAACTCAGGGTTTATCCCTGAAAGAGCGGCAAGATAAATAATGGTTCCCCAGCCAGTTTCTTTCCAACGTGAGACAAACAAATAAATAGGGGTCCACCATTTTTCTTCCGCGAGAAAATAAATTCGTTCCTTTCCTAAAAAGGCAAAGATATTATTTATCAATCCTCCCTGGGGAGAAAGTATAATTGTAAAAATCGATGCTACAACCACCCATGAAAGAAAATGAGGAAGATACAAAACACTTTGTACAAAGGCCTTGAATTTCTTCTGTTCAATTTCATTTAGAAGAAGGGCAATAGAAACAGCGAGGATCGTACCAAGAGCAAGATTAGAAAGGCTTAAGAAAAGAGTATTATAAACGGACCTCCAGAAATTCACTGATCGGATTCCAAAAAAGAGGTCCATAAAATTAGCCAGGCCTACGAACTTAAATTTAAAAGGAGTAAAATCAAAAAAAGCAAGCAGCACCCCCACCATGGGAAGATAACAAAATAAAAGGGCAAAAACAAAGACCGGCAAAAACATGAGATAATACATCCGGTCGTGATACATTTTTTTCATGACCCAGGAAAGAGTAAGAGTTCGTTTCTTCATAGGGAACATATCCTTTTTAATACCATGAGAGCCCTATAAAAACAGGGCTCTCATCATGGCAAAGTTGGCTACCCTTCAACAGAGTAGCTAACAAATAACTGTTATTAAGGAGCGACCTTTGCAAGTTCCGCGAGAATAGCCTCGACGTATTTTTGAGCATCCTTCTGATATTGGGCAAGTCCTTCCTCGATGCTGAGAGTTCCGTACACAATTTTCGTCACATAGTTCGCCTTAATGGTATTAAGTTCTGGCAAAAGCTGACTAATAGTATCCGAAGAAGGAAATACCTTATACGAAACCGCATCTTTCTGGAAAATAGCTAAGGAATTAGTAATTCTCTCATCAGTAGGCTTCCAGGCAGGATTCCAATCAAACACAGGGAGTTCAGGAGAGAACCAGGCTTTTACAAAGGGCTTTGCCGGATCCTGAACCGAAGGAAGGAACTGGATCATTCCATCTTTTATCTCATAAGTTTTTCCTTCCACACCAAAGGTAGCAAAGGTTTGGCCCTTATCTCCGTCCAATAAAAATTCAAAGAAATATTTAAAAACTGCTTCGGGATTCTTACAATTCTTAGTAATTGCAATCACCGTTGCAGGGCGTTCAATATATTTAGTTTCTTTAATGGCCGGAATCGGGGTTACCTTAGCCTGGGGATTATTTTTTTCGATATTCAAGGCCAGATTTCGGTTCCAGGTACCTGCCCAATAATTGAAGACCCCAACAACACCGGAGTAGAATTTATCCCGACAGGTAGATGTCTTGTTGGTAATAATCTCTTTATCAATAAGCCCTTCCGCATAGGCATCCCGCATTCGCTTAAGGGCAGCTACCATCGCGGGATCACTCATCCCGTCGATCCACTTACCATCTTTTTTGATAAAATCGGGACTTGCATCCTGATAGAATTCTCGTAGATAAATATCCAGCGGATATTCAGAATTCACCAGACCTGCTGCGGTAAGGGGAATGACTTTATCGGGTTTAAGACCATCGGGATTCTTGTTTTTAAAAAGCCGAAGCATATTGATAAATTCATCATAATTTGTAGGAGGCTGAAGACCAAGTTTCTCAAGCCAGTCACCCCGAACATAGGTTACCGTTCCATTACCCCGTTCATAGGGAATACCATACAGCCGTCCATTTATCTTTAATGCTTCGATAATCGCCGGATCCTTTACCCGATCTTTTAGAGAGGATTTTTCATATAGTTCCGTGAGGTCATACAAAGACCCATTTGCCCCATAAGAAGCGTAGGCATAGCTCCCCAGGAGTACCACATCCGGCACATCACCGGTGGAAAAGGCCAGGTTAAGTTTTTGGTAATACTCATTGTGGGCCGGTTGGTTTACTACCAGCTCGATTCCTGTTAGAGCCTTATAGCCTTCTACCAGAATATCCTGCCCATTTTCCTTTGGCAAAAAGGTCCCATCTACCATAAGAGAAATGGAGGTGGGTTTTTCTACTTTTTTTGCTTTTGCCGCCGTTTCACCCTGGGAACAACTAGAAAAAATACTAGCTGCCAGGGCCACCGCAATGGTTATGGCCAAGAATCTTTTATGGATCATACAATCTCCTTTGAAAAAATTATTAAGGATATTATATCTTATCAGTCTTTATCAGGAATGAAACGACCAATCTTAGGATTAAACCGTTCTTTTTTTATTTATACTTTTCCTCTTATGATTTTTCATGTGTTCCTAAAACTTACTCCCTTTCTTAACTTACCCAAAATTTTCCGAGGGGCCTATAACCTCTACTCGTTCAAAATCGGCCCAGCCAGAGCCGGAAAGCAAACCGCCGTCCCCGATACACACCGAGAAAACACCAAAACGACTTCCTACCCATCGTCCCGGTACTGCTTGAAAAGGTTCGCCAATAGCATCAAAGGTACGTCCATCACAACTCCAAGCCCAGGCTCCTTGCCCCCCTTCTCTTATGGTCAGGCGAAAAACAAGCGGAAAAACCTCCGACTCAAACATCAGCCCCTTATATAGCACATCCTTTTGTTCTTTGCTTCCCCAACCGGTAACCAACCGAATACATTGTTCTTCCCGGAGAGCTCCCAGGTAATAATAGGTCTCTCCGCACACCATGAGTCCTGAAAGAACCTCTTCTCCAGCCATCCCTGTAAGAACCGCATCTACCGTGAACTGAGGCGCCGGGAATTTCTGGCTTAGGATATTCGGGTATTGATATAACCAGAACTCTTCTCCAGGACAGGGATACGCAAAAAGACGAAGGGAGCTTTCTCGTTCTTTAAGAGAGCAGGGAGGGGACATAGTATTTCCTTCCCATTGCCATTGGAGAGCAAGGTCGGGTCCATCAAACTCATCGCTGAGGTCAGTTGCACTGGAGAAGTTAGCCTTCTCTTCTAAAGAAGTGGTCGTCGGAGGATCTAATTTTTTTTGTCCGATTTCCTTCAGTGCTTCTTCGGCAATGGGTGTCCCCAATATTTTCTTCTGACATGAGGGCATGGGATACACCGATACCGGCTCTCCAATATCATCATTATTTTGATCGATACCTATACAGGGCCAATCATCGTGCCACGAAACAGGTTGCAAATGCCAGATCCGTCCATACGCATCCCGATCCTGGAAATGGATAAACCAGCCAGAGCCATCTTCTAATTCTACATAGGCCCCCTGATGAGGACCATTTACGGCCGTATTCCCTTGATGAAGTACAATCCGTTCTTCGTAGGGGCCCCAGATAGAACGAGACCGAAGTACGGTCTGCCAACCCTGCTTTACCCCGCCGGCGGGGGCAAAAATATAGTACCACCCATTTCGCTTATACAATTTAGGCCCCTCTATTGTAGGCTGGGTTTCGGTACCATCAAAAATGATCCGGCCATCCCCGACCAATGCAGAACCATCGGAGCGCAGCCTAAAAAGCTGGAGCTTACTTTTAATACCACAGCGACTTTTAGCAAAGGCATGAACAAGATATGCCGATCCATCCTCATCCCATAAAGGACAGGGATCAATCCAGCCTTTTACCGCCTGCACACAGCGAATCGGTGTCCAGGGTCCTCGGGGATCCTGCGCCCGGGTCATAAAAATCCCCTCATCGGGCATGCTAAAAAAGATCCAGAACCACCCATCGTGATATCGGATACTCGGGGCCCATACGCCATCCCCATGACGGACCGGCCCATCATAATACACCGGTAAACGAGGAATCGCATACGAAATAAGACGCCAGTGAACCAGATCTTCTGACTCAAGGATTGGGAGTCCCGGAGTATGAACAAAGCTACTTGCGGTTCCGTAGAAACGATCCCCTACCCGAATCACATCAGGATCTGAATAGTCCGCATAGAGGATAGGATTCCGATACTCCCGCTCCGAGGCACAGGGGTTCCAGACAGTATCAAGGGGTACACTGTTCATAAGATTTTGAGGTCCAGTATATCAGAGGAATTTTCAAGGGAGGATGCAGTATCCAGGCTTCTTTTTTAACTATGCCGGCGTAGTACTATTTTTTATCTGAATAATCCATCCCCCTTGTTTGCTGATGTGATATAGTACCTTCATGAATACGATACAGACCTACGCCAATCCTGTATATCCCGGCTTTCATCCCGATCCTTCGGTGATCCGGGTAGGAAACGATTTTTACCTCGTGAACTCCACTTTTCATTATTACCCCGGCATTGTCATCTCCCATTCCCGGGACCTAGTCCACTGGCGGCCCATTGGTCACGTTTGGACCCGCAGTGACTGGCTTGATATCCGGGGACTCATGGACGGTCGGGGTTTTTGGGCCCCCGATATTTCCTATTACAATGGTCTTTTTTACATTTTTGTGACCCTACGGCTTAACGAGATTCAACAGGATGGAAGCCCCTCCTCTCTTATTCGTCGTCAAATGGTGGTGACTTCTCCCAATCCAGAGGGGCCCTATTCCTATCCTCGATTTATCGATGTGGATGGCATTGATCCTTCTCACTTTGTTGATGAGGATGGGAAACACTACATGCTCCTAAATCCGGGGGTACGCATTATTCCCCTTACTGACGACTGTTCTACCGTAACAGGGGAAATCAAAACCATCTGGGAAGGCTCAGGGGGACGGATCCCTGAAGGGCCTCACCTGTTTAAAAAAGATGGATGGTACTATATCCTTACTGCCGAAGGCGGTACCGGTTATGGCCACCAAATAGGGTCCGGTCGATCCCGATCTCTGTATGGTCCCTATGAAAGCAACCCTCATAATCCTATCCTGAAACAAAACGATCCAGAGTCTCCCTTGCAACGCTGTGGTCATGGGAAATTTGTAGAGGCCCCCGATGGCTCCTGGTGGGTATTGTACCTCTGCGGAAGACCGGTTTCTGCCCATCCCGTCAATCTTGAAGCGGACCGCTTCTGTATTCTGGGAAGAGAGACCGCCCTGGACCCTGTCCAGTGGACCGACGATGGTTGGCCTATCATCAATGAGAAGAAAGGGCCAAGTCTTGTGAATAGGGCCCCAAATCTTCCCTGGAGCCCTTTTCCTGAAAAGAATAGGGATGATTTTGAAGCAGCCCATCTCGATATTCGGTGGTATACTCCCCGGAATCCCGATTTTTCCGCCTATTCACTAACCGAGCGGCCAGGCTATCTTCGACTCTATTGCCGCAGTGCTAACCTTAATGAACTTACGGCACATCCCCTACTCCAACGGGAAACAAGCCTTGTATCGGAGGCCACGTGTCTCATGGAATTTAATCCCCAGAGCCCTGGTGAAGAAGCAGGACTCACCCTGTACTACGATACCAAAACACATATCAAATTTGGGAGAAGACGAAAGGGAGACTCCTGGTATCTTTTTGTAGAAGACCAACGAGGAACCGGATACATCCCCGTGGCAGAAAGGCCAGAATATCCTATACCAGAAAGGGTCCCCGGGCAAGAATCACTCACAATACCCCAGGGAAACACCAACAAAACCGTTCCTTCCTCTCAACTATATCTACGAATACTTACCAGAGCTCTGGAACGGCATTTTCTGTATTCATATGACGGCCTTCACTGGGAAGAGCTTGTAACGATTTCCGATTGCTACCATCTTTCAGACGAAGGCTACCAGGGGCCCCATAGCAAACGCTTTACCGGTACCATGGTAGGAATCTTTGCCTACAATGGTGGTTCCTGTAGTACTACCCCCGCCGATTTTGACTGGTTTGAATACATCCCCCAGGAGAAGTAGGATCCCCTAGGAGTGCCGAAAGCGCCTTTTCGCTTGCCATACATAGGGGGCCCCCACGAGAAAGTCAAAAAAGTGGCCTCTAAACCCGCCGACGGCGAGCTTAGAGGCCAAGAAGAAGGCTCTTACCAGCAATGCTGGTATAACCGGTCCCCCTTATCTCCTGACAAGGGGGCTGGGTTATACAAACACTGCGGAGGGCGTACCAGCGTACCACCTCCGCCTTAACTTAATTAATTAGAATTTCACCCGGAACACCACGGGCATATCCATAATAGTGGAGGAAGAACCCGTTTCAGGATTGGTGATGGTAAAGCGCAGAGCCGCATCGATGGTAGCACCCTTCTGGGCCGTGAGGGTAATACCGGGCTTTACAACCAGGACATTGCCCCTCTGGGCCGCGGCAGTATTATCCCCAGAGAAATTCGTATTTGCTACCATAAGAGAGGGGGTAATAACGTCATTAATCTTATAAGAGAGGCTCACCATATCATAGATAATAAGCCGCTTATCTCCTACGGTAACATTGTTGTGGGTGGTGATAGCAAGCGCATCGATGGCATAGCGGGCCCGGAGTTCCCCTGCATTGCGGCTATTAACAGAATTGTCCAGGTCCTGGTATCCCGAGTAGCCAGCCACAAGGGTAAGCCCCTTTACCATGAGGAGGTTTCCAAAGGCACCGATCTGCATCTTATTCTTGCCGTTCATCACAAAGGACACATTGGCATCCACCACATCCTTTACTTTGTAAGCTGCCCGGGCACCAAAGAACTCGGCCACGTTATAATCCTTATATGCATTTGAGGCACTCACGTTACCGGTGGAAAGACTTACCGTCAGGTCCTGGAACACATAGTCCGCGGCCGCTTCGATTTCCCAGGGAGTTATGTTGTCCGATTCGGTTACACTCACCCGGCCCTCTGCGGAAGCACTATATGTAAGTACCCCATATTTAAGGTCCCAGAGGCCCCCAAAGCTGCTCGCATCGGTGGTAACCCGGCTCGCATAACGATGATCCCATTCCCCAGCGGTAAGTTTGAGATCCCCAAACTTCATCCAGCCGTAATAATCATCAGTTACAGTAGTACCACCGCTCGAACCGATAAGATCGCTTACTTTAAGAGAAAGATAGGCCCCTGCATTCTTGTCGCTATAAGAAATGGCCACCGTATCGGTACTGGATACATCCCCGATACCTAATTTCTTGGTCATGTTCCCATTGGTAACATCATAGGTAAAAAGGTTAGAACTTACCCGGGCGTTCAGATTGAATTTGGGATCCGCCGCAAATACCATAGTTCCCACAAGCAGTAATAGGGCACTGACGTGCACAATTCGTTTCATCATACTCAAACTCCTTTCAAATTAGTTTCTCCGGAAAAGACCTTTTTCACCGGCCTTTATTCCATGTCACCATCCTAGGGTGAGATGGCTAGAATTTTCTGTCCATTTTTTTGACTATTCCGACTTTTCTGAAACATCGTTTCACTTCATATCCATAGGCACCCTCCTTCGTTCTGGACGGTACCTATACTTCAAGACAATTGTTGATTTCGTATCAAAGGCTGATAAAAAAGCAATGAAATCCTTCTTGCCCTTCTCTCCATTCCCTACTAGAATAGGGATACCTATGCTCGAGTTTGCCCATTTGCATGTCCACTCGGACTATTCTCTCCTTGATGGGGCAGCTTCCATCGAAAGCCTTATCCACAAGGCAAAGACCCTGGGGATGAAACACCTGGCCATTACCGATCACGGCAACATGTTTGGGGTGCTCAAGTTCTACAAAAAATGCCTCGAACAGGAAATCCATCCTATCATTGGTAGCGAGTTTTACATGGCCCCCACGTCCCGCCACGAAAAGAAAGGCAGCGAACAGGGCAACAAGTACTATCACCTGGTACTCCTGGCCACAAGTGAAGAGGGCTACCGGAATCTGATGAAGCTTTCCTCCCTTTCGTACACCGAGGGCTTTTACTATAAGCCCCGCATCGACGAGGAACTCCTTATCCAATATGGGAAAGATCTCATCGGCCTTTCGGCATGCCTCGGGGGCGAAATCCCCAGTCTTTTACTGGAAGGCAAACTAGAAGAGGCGGAACGGCGGGCCCGGCGGCTGCGGGATATTCTTGGGGATAACAACTTTTATCTGGAACTCCAGGATCACGGTATTCCGGAACAAAAAAAGGCCAATGCCCTCCTGGTGGCCCTGAGTAAACGGACCGGCATTCCCCTCGTGGCCACCAACGATATTCATTATCTGGACCCAGAAGATGCGGTGGCCCAGGATATCCTTCTTTGTATCTCTACCAACAAAAAACGCAGTGAAATTTCCCGGATGCGTTTTGAAACCAATCAGTTCTACATGAAAAGCCCCGAAGAGATGGCGGCCCTTTTTCCTGATTATCCGGAGGCCCTCTTAAATACGGTCCGCATTGCGGAGCGATGCGAAACAAAAATACCTCTTCCGGGCCCCATGCTTCCCGACTTTGAACTTCCTGAACCCTTCACCGAAGAGGCCGCATACATCCGCCACCTTACCTATAAGGGACTGGAGGAACGCTATGGGACCGTTACCCCGGCCATACAAGAACGGGCCGACTACGAACTTAACATCATCATAAAAATGGGGTTCGTAGGCTATTTTCTCATCGTAGCGGATTTTATCACCTGGGCAAAAAACCACAATATCCCCGTCGGTCCCGGCCGGGGCTCCGGTGCCGGTTCCATCGTGGCCTATGCGATGAAGATCACCGATATCGACCCCTTAAAGTACAACCTCCTCTTTGAACGATTCCTTAACCCTGAACGGGTGTCCATGCCCGACTTTGATGTGGACTTCTGCTTCGAACGGCGGGGTGAGGTCATCGACTATGTGACTCAGAAATACGGCCGGAACCGGGTGGGCCAGATCATCACCTTTGGAACCCTTAAAGCCAAGGCGGTTATAAAAGATGTGGCCCGGGCCCTGGACATTCCTCTGGCAGAGGCCAACATGATTGCCAAGCTCATCCCGGAAGACCCCAAGATGACCCTAAAAAAGGCCTTCGAGGCCGAACCCCGCCTGGCCCAGCTTGCGGAGGATCCCCGCTATCAGGAACTATTTGCCATTGCCAAAAAACTAGAAAACAAAAACCGCCACTCCAGTCTCCATGCGGCGGGAATTGTAATTGGGAAAACCGAACTTACTGACTATGTTCCCCTCTACCGGGATGCGAAAACCGGTACGGTGGCCACCCAGTTTACGATGGACCAAATTGAAGAATGTGGCCTTGTCAAAATGGACTTCCTGGGTCTTAAGACCCTCACCCTCATTAAAAATACAGAAGAACTCATTCACCAGCGGGGGGGAGAATACGCCCAGTTTTCTATTGAAAAGATCAGCGAAGAAGACGAGGCGACCTTTGCCCTCCTGGGAGAAGGCAAGAGCGCCAGTGTGTTCCAGTTTGAATCCCAGGGGATGCAGAACATTTTGAAGCAGGCAAAACCCAACAAAATAGAAGATCTCATCGCCTTAAACGCTCTTTATCGACCAGGGCCCATGGCCTATATTCCCCAATTTATCGATTCTAAATGGGGACGGCAGCCCATTGTGTACCCCGACCCCTGCCTTGAACCTATCCTCAAAGAAACCTACGGCGTTATCGTCTACCAGGAACAGGTCATGCAGGTGGCCCAGAGGATCGCCGGTTACAGCCTGGGGCAAGCAGATCTGCTCCGTCGCGCCATGGGAAAGAAAAAACCCGAGGTTATGGTCAAGGAAAAAAGCCGTTTTATCGAAGGGGCAGTAAAACGGGGCTTTAAGCAGGAAGATGCGGACCGAATTTTCGAGATCCTGATTCCCTTTGCGGGCTACGGCTTCAACAAGAGTCATGCCGCGGCCTACTCGGTCCTGGCTTATCGGACGGCCTACCTTAAGGCTAATTTCCCCGCCGAATTCATGGCGGCCAACCTTACCAACGAAATCTCCAATCCCGACAAACTAAAAGAGTACATCGACGAAGCCCGAAAGATGGGTCTTACCATAGAACCACCGGACATCAATCGGTCGGGGAAATACTTTACGGTGGTAGACGGCATCATCGTGTATGGACTTTTGGGAATCAAGGGACTCGGGGACGCGGCGGCGGATGAAATTCTCAGGCAGCGAGAAAAGGGGCCCTACCGGGATTTTATGGATTTTCTTGATCGGGTAGATCTCCGGACGGTTACCAAAAAAACTATCGAACTCCTCATTAAAACGGGAGCCTTTGATACGCTTGGTAGGACGCGGCCCACCCTCCTCGCCAATCTAGAACGGGCTGTAGAATACGCCCAGAACAAAAAAGAAGACAAACGATTCGGTCAGTCGAGCCTCTTTGAAGATACGGGCGAAAAGGAATACCCCGATTTTGAGTTCCAGAACGCCCCCGATTGGGACCATGCGGAACAGCTTAAAATAGAGATGGAACTCATCGGCTTTTATTTTTCAGGGCACCCCCTGGATCCCTATCGGCAGGCATGGGAACGGGCGGTGACCCTCGATCTCTCTCATCCGGAACAGTCAACACCGGGGAAGGAATACATCATCCTTGGCATGATCAAGGCCCTTCGCCCCATCCAGACCAAAACCGGCAAATGGATGGGTTTTGGCACCCTGGCAGATTATCGAGGAGAAATGGATCTTACCTTTTTCCCCGAAGTGTGGGAACGCTGTCGGGATCGACTGAAAGTAGATGATATTGTAGCCTTCCAGGGAAAGGTGGACACCAAACGGGACCGACCGAGTTTTCTTGTGGATCAGTTGCTCGACATTAACAACCTGGTAGAACGGTCCTATCGGGAAGTCCATATCCGACTTCGCCGGGACATTCTAAGCTCAGAAGAAAAACTGTATCCCCTCCGGGATGAGCTCCTGGGTCTTTCAGGAAACTGTGCCGTGTATCTCCACATTCCTCTCGTTCAGGGAGAGGCGGTAATAAAAGCGGCAAGTCAGATTAGCCTCTCCGCAGAACCCTGGGTACTCGAAAACTTAAAGCAGTTTGAGGGGGTCACCGAGGTCTGGCGGGAATAGGCGCCTCTTATACCACCCGGTTCTTGCCTTCCCGTTTTGCCTGGTAAAGCCTGGCATCGGCCCGACGAAGAAGATCCTCGTAACCTTCCTCTTTCTGATAGCCCGCAACCCCAAGAGAAACGGTCACCCCCGACACCCCATCGGGCCAGGGGGAACTGACTACATTTTTGCGGATCTTTTCTGCCACGATCCGGGCCGCTTCCTCCTCAGTCTCTGGGAGAATCAAAAGGAATTCCTCCCCCCCATAACGACCTACCACATCGGCGGCCCGGACCGACTGCTCGAGCACCCGTCCCACAGACTGCAGAATCCGATCACCCGTAAGATGTCCCTTGGTATCGTTAATTTCTTTAAAATTATCAATGTCTACCATAATTACCGAAAAGGCTCGCCCGTATCGACGGGCCTTTGCTTCCTCCTGCTCAAGCTGTTCAAAGAGATAGCGCCGATTGTACAGTTCTGTTAACGGATCGATGAGGACCATCCGTTCTAGCTGCTTTCGGTACTTGTAGGCCCGTACATTGATCTTAAGCCGAGAAATAAGGCTAGCCCCATCAAAGGGCTTATGGATGTAATCATCAGCCCCCGCAAGAAGCACCGAGGTAAGGGATTTTTCCCCGGTGAACTGGGACATACAAATGATGACCGCCTCAGGGAAGCGTTCCCGCAACACATTCACCACCTGATCACCACTCGTTCCGGGTAACACCATATCAATAAGATAAATATCGTAGGATTCAGTTCGTGCAAGCAATTCCTGAGGATCCTGAAAACTTTCTACTTTTGTAAAACCATACATCGAAAAAATACTGTGCAGAAGTCGGATAATCACCTTTGAATCATCAAGGACGGCGACCCGTAAATTACGCATGTACCGAGAAAGCTCGTCTTCCGCGGCCTGGGCCTCAAAGAATCTTCTAAGGCGAGCCTCATCGACCTCATTTTTAAGGATATAATCCGCCACTCCAAGGGAAAAGAAATGTTCCCGCAAGGTAAGGGAATCGGTGCTGGTCACAATAAGGACGGGCACCTCCCGGGAAGAGACATGGGACATCTCCATGATAAGACTATCCGCATCCCCATCGTCAAATTCCATCCCACAGAGGAGCATATCCACATCTCCCTGGGCAAGACGCTGGAGGGCTTCCTTTTTTGTGGCCACGCTTTCCACCGTATGGCCACAGCGAAGAATAATTTCTTTAAGGTATTTTTGGAACACCAGGCTTCGATCCACATGGAGTACCCGTAACATACGCCACCTCACCTCTTTTTGAAGAATATACAACGACGCAGGACCACCGATCGATTGCTGCGACGGGGCAATTCCAAACTGATGATTTCGTTCGGTTTTCCTTGCTTTGGTTATAGACGTTTCCATACTTGATAGCTACGTTTTTATACGACACTATACAATACAATCAAGCATTTTGTACAATATGCTAAGGAGTTTTTCGATGATACTTTCAATAGTAATGAAATTATTAAGCACCCTTACCTCTCTGTATATGCTACTCATCTTTATCCGTATTCTTTTGAGCTGGTTTGAAGGATTCCCCCCCAATTCGGCAAGTCGATTTCTCGCATCTATTACCGATCCCTACCTTGGTTGGTTCCGCCGTTTTCCCGCCCTTCAGCGGGGCTCTATCGATTTCTCGCCCATCTTGGCTTTAGGGACCCTCGCGGTCCTCAATAACATCTTTACAACCCTGGCCATTTACGGCCGTATTACCATTGGTATTATTCTTTCTCTGATTCTGGGAAGCCTCTGGTCGGCTATCGCCTTTGTTGTAACATTCTATGCGGTGATGACGGTAATCCGTTTCATAGGGTATCTGGCAGGCGTTAACTCGGTGAGTCCCGTATGGCGCATTATCGATACCTTCCTAAAACCCCTCTTGTATCGGATAAATCGTATTTTGTACCGGAATCGGATTGTGACATATCAGACTGGCCTTATCAGCTTATTTCTCGTGTTAGTCTCCGTGTACCTCGTTCTCAGTATCCTGGTACGCCTTTTTTCCCAGATGCTGGTACGCCTTCCTTTTTAATAGAAAAACATAGGGGAAACGCTAGATGTTCGTGCGAGAGTTACGGGCCCATCTTGAATCCCTCCCGGGAATCGGTCCCCATCTGGCAGCTCGTCTTGCAAAGTTAGGGATTACTTCAGTAGCATCCCTCCTTACCTACTACCCCCGGGGCTGGGAAGACCGGAGCCGTCGTATTCCCCTTAAGGACTTTCAAAAAGAACCTACCGTATGTACCCAGGTACGGGTTCTGGCCCATGACTGGATTCAAACTCGTCCCGGCATCTTTGTAAAAGGAAGAGAACAGCGGATTCTCAAAATTTACATAGAAGACGAAACAGCCCAGGCGGTCCTTGTGTGTTTTAATCGTCCCTTCCTGGAGCGACAACTGGTGGTGGGTAAGAGTTACTGGCTGTGGGGCCAATTTCAGTACCGATATGGAGAACTGCAATCATCCAATTTTGAATTCGAAGCAGTCCATGATAAGAATCAGCCCCCTCGTCTTTTTGGTAAGATTTTACCTATTTATGGCCTTACCGAGGGACTTTCCCAGAATCAACTGCGGACGATCATACAGCGAGCCCTAGAACGGTATGGGCTCCATATCGAAGGGGAACTCCCCGATTCTTTAGTGAAAAAATACAACCTGCTCCCCACGGCACAGGCCCTCCGGGCGGTCCATTTTCCTCTGAACCAGGAAGAACTTGAGCGGGCCCGAAAGACCCTTATCTATCAAGAGCTTTTTTACCTGGAATTGCTCATCGGGCGAAGGGCCCAAAACCGTCGAGCCCATGGGGGAGATCAAGAAAGAAAACATAAGGAGGGGGCGCCATTGCTCAACCCTGATGGCCTATTACCCCTCCAGGAAGCGCTCCTTCGCCGTCTTCCCTTCCCCCTTACCCCAGGACAGCAGCAGGCCATCAAGGATATCAACAAAGATATGGCGGGGCCCATTCCTATGGCCCGTCTTATCCAGGGAGACGTAGGATGCGGCAAGACCCTGGTTTCTTTTTTTGCAGTTCTGGCAGCCCGAGAACTAGGGGGCCAGACTGCGCTCATGGCTCCCACTGAACTACTAGCCCGCCAGCATGCGGAAAATGCGGCCCGCCTCCTTGAACCCCTGGGACTGCACGTGGCCTTTCTCACGGGTAACATTAAGGCCCAGGGTCGATCCCATCTCCTTAAGGCCCTCGCCGCAGGGGACATCGACCTTGTGGTAGGCACCCATGCCCTTTTCTCCCAGGATGTGGTCTACCACCGGCTACAACTCGTTATTATCGATGAACAACACCGTTTTGGGGTACTCCAGCGGTCTCAGATTCTTGCCAAAGGGAACAATCCTGATCTCCTTATGATGAGCGCCACCCCTATTCCCCGTACCCTGGCCCTTACGGTGTTTGGCGATTTAGAGGTCTCCACCATCCATGACATGCCCGGCGGTAGGAAACCAGTAAAAACCCACCTGGCGAAACAATCCAGTGAACAACGGGTATATGACTTTGTGCGACGGGAACTAGAAAAGGGACATCAGGCCTATTTTGTGTATCCCCTTATCGACGAGGGGACGTCGGAGGTTACTGCCAACCTTAAAGACGCCCAGAGTATGGCAGAGCGTCTTGCCCGGGAGGTTTACCCCGAGTATAAGGTGGCCCTCATTCATTCCCGGCTGGAAGAAGAAAAAAAGCGGGAAATCATGGAGGCCTTTCGAAAGGGGGAAATACATGTCCTGGTAGCTACCAGCGTTGTAGAGGTAGGGGTAGATGTGCCCAACGCCACTTGTATGGTGGTCGAGCATGCGGAACGGTTTGGTCTTGCGGCACTCCACCAATTACGCGGTCGGGTTGGTCGAGGAGCAGATCAAGCTTATTGCTTTTTAGTATATTCGGACAACCTGTCAGAGGATGGTAAACATCGACTTACCACGATGCTCCATCATCAGGATGGTTTTATCATCGCCGAAGAGGACTTAAAAATCCGCGGGCCTGGACATTTGGCGGGGAAAGAACAGTCAGGGTACTTTACCCTGGGCATGGCCGATCCCATCCGGGATGTGGAAACCCTCCAGAAGGCCCGGCACGATGCCTTTGCCATCATCGAAAAGGACCCGGGCTTACTCCTCCCTGAGCACACCGTACTTCGGGAGGTCCTCTCCCGTTCCCCTCCGTTTGAAGGGGTAGCCCTGTAGGTCAGCCGAGTGATGCGGTCAGGGAAACCAGGGCCACGAGTTCACCCCCTTTTGAAGAGGTATCATCTAGATCAGAGCTAGGAGATAAAACTTAAAAAATACCGATGGAAGCGGCTGTCATTGGTAAGTTCAGGGTGAAAGGTCGTGGCAAGGAGCTTCCCCTGGCGGCAGGCCACCACATGGCCCCGATGGGTGGCAAGAACCTCTACCTCGGGGCCCACCTGGCTAATCACCGGAGCCCGGATAAATACCATAGGGAAGGGGCCGCCTTCGATGCCCTTAACCGGTTCCATGGTTCGAAAGCTCTCTAGCTGGCTCCCATAGGCGTTGCGGGTCACTTCGATATCCATCACGGCCAGGTGCCGCCGATGATCGTTGCGAATCTTACCCGCCAGAAGAATAGCTCCCATGCAGGTTCCCCACACCGGGAACCCTTGTGCAATACGCTCGAGCACGGCTTCTCGTAACGCCGTACCCCGGGGGTCAGTGGCAAGGATATGCCCCACCGCCGTGCTCTCTCCCCCCGGCAGAATAAGGGCCTCTACCCCTTCCAGGTCCGAGGCAATCCGTACCAGACGGACCTTTACCTCGGGGATGGACGAAAGCATTTCTGCGTGTTCCGCCACTCCCCCTTGAAGGGCCAATATTCCCACCAGGGGCATTACCACCCCCGCTCCGCAAGACGTTCGTGGGGGGCCAATTCCCTGAGATCGATACTATTCATGGCTTCTCCGAGCCCTTCGGAGACTTCCGCCAAGATTTGGGGGTCCTGCCAGTAGGTAACGGCCTTTACGATAGCGGCGGCCCGTTTTTCCGGATCCGAAGACTTAAAGATACCCGATCCCACGAAGACCCCATCGGCCCCCAGGGCCATCATCAACGCCGCATCGGCAGGCGTAGCCACCCCTCCGGCCGCAAAATTCACCACCGGCAGTTTTCCATGTTCCGCCACATATACCACGAGGTCATAGGGAGCCTGCAGTTCCTTGGCGGCGGTCATCAATTCTTCCCGGGGCAGATTGACGAGGCGCCGAATTTGATCATTCACCGTTCGTAGGTGCCGCACCGCTTCCACCACATTGCCCGTACCAGCCTCTCCCTTAGTTCGGATCATGGCCGCCCCTTCGCCGATTCGCCTGAGGGCTTCTCCGAGATCCCGGGCCCCACACACAAAGGGAATCCGGAAACTCTTTTTATCAATATGATAGGATTCATCCGCGGGGGTAAGCACCTCGCTTTCATCAATATAATCAATCCCAATCGCCTCTAGTATGCGGGCTTCCATAAAATGACCGATCCGGACCTTTGCCATGACGGGGATACTGACGGCGGCCTTTATTTCTTTTATGAGTTTCGGATCGCTCATACGAGCTACCCCACCCTGCCGCCGAATATCCGCCGGCACCCGTTCCAGGGCCATAACCGCCACCGCCCCTGCGGCCTCCGCAATTCGGGCCTGTTCGGCATTGACCACATCCATAATAACCCCGCCCTTAAGCATCCGGGCAAGGTCCCGATTTATCTCAAACCGATTCTCCATATGCAAGCTCCTTGTCATCTAACAATATGCCCCGGGGAGTTATGTATGTCAACAGGCTAGGGCATCCTTTTTAGTACGCTGACCCTTTGCGAGAAATTACATTTTAGGGTAGACTAAAAAACCCCTTCCTGTGGGCTTTCCCTTTTTTAACAGTACAGCAGGAATGGTTTTAACCTGTCTTCATGACGGTGATCACCTTTATGTACAAGGAGCGCTCCTATGGCACCCATTATACCACCCGAATATAAACCGATTCTCGATCAACGACAGACCGAAAACGCAATTAAGCTGGTAAAGGATTTTTTTGAGCGGAACCTTTCGGCAGAACTCCGGCTTTCCCGGGTTACGAGTCCCCTCTTCGTTCCGCGGGGGTCAGGAATTAACGATGATCTCAATGGGGTAGAGCGACCGGTTCGTTTTCCCGTTAAAAACCTTCAGAACCAAGAGATGGAAGTGGTTCAATCCCTCGCAAAATGGAAGCGCATGGCCCTGGCCGATTACGGGTATAGCCCGGGAACAGGGCTCTACACCGATATGAACGCCCTTCGCCCCGATGATGACATCGACGCAACCCATTCTATTTACGTAGACCAATGGGATTGGGAACTGGTTATGAAAGAGGGCCAGCGGAACCGGGCCTTCCTTCAACACATCGTCGAGCGAATTTATGAGGTGCTCAAACGGACCGAATTCGTGGTCCACGAACAGTATCCCTCGATAACCCCGATTCTCCCTGAGAAGATTACCTTTATCCATGCCGAGGATGCCCTCAAGCAGTACCCTCATCTGGAACCGGCCGCCCGGGAACGGGAACTGGCCCGAAGGTATGGAGCGATTTTTATCATAGGAATTGGGGCCCCCCTTTCTAATGGGAAGCCCCACGGCGGCCGGGCCCCCGATTACGACGACTGGACCACGCCAGGGGAAGATGGTAAACCGGGACTCAACGGCGACATCATTGTCTGGGATCCGGTGCGGCAGGATTCGCTGGAACTTTCTTCCATGGGGATCCGGGTAAATAAGGAAGCTTTGTTACGTCAACTGGAACTCACCGGCACCGAGGAACGGAAGCACCTACTCTGGCATAAACGACTTCTGGCAGGCGAATTTCCTCAAACCATTGGCGGTGGGATTGGACAATCCCGGCTGTGTATGTTCTTCCTGAGAAAGGCCCATATCGGCGAAGTCCAGGCTTCGGTATGGCCCGACGAAACGGTGGAAATTTGCAAGAAGCAGGGGGTACCCCTTCTGTAATTTCTGTAATGGGAGACCTCGGGCGCACCTTTTATAATGAGGGGCGTGAGGGCACCTTTTAGCCCCCCATTATAACGGTACGATGACTATTTGACAGCTTTTAAAAAAGAAAATTTCAAGGGGCCCTTAGCCAAGGGGCCCTTCTTTTTATTGGCCAGAAAAACGCCCCTTCTTTACGCCACGTAACTTTCCAGGTACTGGCGCCGGGAGGGGTGCTGGAGCCGCTTTAAGGCCTTCTTTTCAATTTGACGAATCCGCTCTTTGGTAAGGTTAAAGCGATCCCCAATCTCCTTAAGGGACATGGGAGCATAACCGTTCAGACCAAAACGATAGCGAATAACCTCCGCTTCCTTCTGGGTTAAGGTAGCCAGCACCGCATCGATATCCTCTTTCAGGGCATTTTCGATGGCCTGTTCTTCTGGCGCCTTGTAGGTAGTATCTTCAAGGAAGTCCCCAATACTGGAAGCATCCTTGTCGGTGTATACGGGGCTTTCCAGAGAAACCATTTCCCGACTGATATTAATGAGGTCCGCCACATGGGAAGCATCCATATCAAGAATGCGGGCAATCTCCTGGATTTCCTCATCAGAAGAATTCCCCTCCATAGTGCGCCGGGCCTTTTCTATCTGCACGAGTTCATTCGCCCGATTCAGGGGTAAGCGAATCATCCGGGATTTCTCGCATATGGCTTTTAAAATCGCCTGTCGAATCCACCACACCGCATAGGAAATAAAGTGATACCCCTTATTCACATCGTACCGTTCAATCGCATGGAGCAATCCTATATTCCCTTCACTGATAAGATCCGAAAGGGGAATACCCTGGTTTTGATATTTCTTCGCCACATTCACCACAAACCGAAGGTTGGCCGCCGCAAGCTTATCCCGGGCGGCCTTATCTCCCAGGGCCGCAGCCCGGGCTATGGCATCCTCTTCTTCCCGGGTAAGAAGGGGAATCTTATTTATTTCTTTAAGATATATCGAAAGGACATTCTCATCCGAAAGTACTTCATTGGTATGTTTATTCTTTTTCACCATGGTCTTTGCTGTCATAGCTAACCTCCCAGTGTGCTAAATATACAGCAAAAACCATGCCATATTAACGCCTAGAAATCAAAAAAATAACAAAACACTACAATACAAAGAAATACAATCGCTCGCCCTCAGCGTATAAAGCACCAACTAACGCCTCTTTTATTGCAGTTGGGTAATTATGACACAAAAACAAAAAAACCGTCAAAAATCGTAGCCTTTAGATACAATTCGATAACAACACATCCGGGCAGGAAGCCCTGAGCCACAGGGACAGGGATCATCATAGTGAAGCCGATACGAAGGAGAGGCCCTCCGGGAGAAACGGGCCAGGACCGGTTCCCGTTCGGGGGTAAGGGCGTCTTCAAGATATAAGAAGGGAAAATCCAGACGGGCCCGTTTAAAAAGCTCTAGTTTTTCTTCCACCGAAAGGTGGGAAAAGATCCGCTTTTTTGAAAGCAAGCGCCAGGTGTCATCGATGATTGCGTATACCACATCCCGTTCTGCGGCAGAACAGAAGCGGCCATTACCGCGTTTTCGCAGGTATTTTTCAATCTGGATCGCCCTGAAGGCATCGTAATCATCCAGATCGGGATTCTTCTGCTTCCGCCTCCCATAGCCATTCACCCAACGGTCGTATAACCGGGCAATATACCCGGTTTTTACCAGGCGCCGAGCTTGAACCCAACTTTGCACCGCCAGTTGATGGCGGCCTATCCGGTCTAGGGCCAATCCCAACGAAAAAAAACAGGGGCCCAGTTTGTTTATATCCTTTACCGGGCACACATCGATAGCCCGTCGAAAGAAGTAAATCGCTTCTTTATAGTGATGCCGACGTACGTGCCGTTTCCCCAGTTGATAATACAATTGCCAATAAGTTATATCCATAGGCCTATACATAAAATACCCTTACCATTCCAAAAAAGCAAACACTTTTTTTGTTGACCTTTATCCCTTCTCTTTCGTATATTATAACCGTATTCTATAAATACTCACATTCTCGTAGATACATTCAGGAGGAATTGGTATGACGGTAAAGCCTCTTGCTGACCGGGTAATGGTTAAGCTTGAAAAATCCGAAACGAAAACCGCGGGGGGAATCATCATCCCTGATACGGCTCAGGAGAAAACCCAGACCGGTGTAGTAGTTGCTGTGGGTGATGACAAGGATGCTATTAAGGTTTCTGTAGGACAGAAAGTAATGTACGATAAGTATGCGGGAACCCAGATTAAAATAGATGGGGTAGAGCATCTTATCCTGAAGATGTCGGATATCATCGCTATTATCGAATAATCCAAACAGACAGGAAAAACAATAAAGGGCTCCGAAAAGGAGCCCTTTTTAATATCCACCAGAAGGATGGCGCTACAGCTTTTCTGCGAAGGAACCATCCTTATCGCTGCAACGATCGACGTATACTATCAAGCACGCCATTTACAAACTTATAGGACTCATCGGTGCCAAATTCCCGGGAAAGATCGATGGCCTCATCAATAATGATAGAAGGAGCCATCTCTTTTTGGAACATGAGGGCGTAGGTGCTTATACGAAGGATAGCCAGGTCCACCTTATTCACCCGCGAAAAGTCCCAATTCTTAAGGTGGGCCTTAATGGTAGCATCGATGGCCTCAATGTTTTCAAGGGTTCCCTGGATTAAAAGGCGCGCAAAGGCAGCTACACCCTCATCAAGTTTGTGCTGCTGCTCTTCTTCGAGCCAGGGGAAGTCCAACAGGTCTTCCAGCGGTACCCGCGAGACATCCCACGAATACAGGGCCTGAAACGCTAAAATACGAGCCTTGTGACGAGAGGCCATACTTACCAGGCTATATTCTTTTCAAAAATCTGAAAGGGGTTCCCCTTTCGCAGTTCCGCCACCAATTCATTGGAGGCCTTCTCGAGAACCGCCTGTTGCCGCTGCTGGAGGAGCATGTTGCCAATGTATTCCCGGACCGTGATGCGAGTTCCGAGTTGGTAAATATCGTCCAGCTCTAACACTTTCTGGGAATAGGTCTCCGTAACCTTAATAATTTGATATCCCTTCTGATTTTCTAGAAGCCGCGACACTTCCCCCTGCTTGAGCGAAAAGGCCACATTCATGAATTCGGTGCCCACAATCTGCTGGGCCTCCGCACTCTTTGGAAGATACCCCCCATCTCCTGCCTGATACCCCGCATTGGGGGTCTGTCCCTTGAGAACCATCTCATCGAATTTAGCGGGGTTCCCACCGATATCTTTTGCCAATTTCTCTGCCAATTCTTTTGCTTTGGCTTTACTCGCCGCATCATTTCCGGCAGGAACAAAAATCATAGAAAAACGGACCGTATCGGGACGCACCAATTTGGCTTTATTCAACTCATAAAAATCCTTAATTTCCGCTTCCGTAGGGGCCTTGATAGACTGGATAAGATCTTTTTTTTGGGTAAGCAGGTATTTCTGGACCGTGAGTTCCTTGCGTAGTTCTTCTTTATAGGTAGCTAAATCATAGCCCGTTTCTTTTTTTACGGCCGCTTCGAATTCCGCATCCGTAGGCTGGCGCCCCAGGGACTGGGCCATCAGGGCCCTTGATTGTTGCAACTGTTGATTAAGCTCCGCATCAGAGACAGTCACCTTGTCCCGTTCTGCCGCCTGGAGGGCAAGCCGCTTGTTAATCATTACCTCGAGCACCTGTTTTCGTTCATCCAAGGTCAAGGTCCGCCCTGACTGGGCTTCCAGCTTTTGGACTTCCGTTTTGAGCTGTTTCACCGTGATAGGTTCGGTTTTCGTAAGTTTTACCAGCGCTACCGGTTGAAGCTCTGCCTGCGCAAAAAGCCCCACCACCCCACAACACAACAGTATTACCACACTTGTAATCCGTTTCATATATACCCTTCTTCATTACTCACAATTCCGCCGGCCCTTAGATATAGCCGGCGGTTCTTTTTCTATTATTATTAACCACTTCTATACACTATTGTTACGAATTTTTCTATTTTTCCTTTTTTGAGGCTCCTTCAGGGGCACCAACTTTTCCTCACCGCCATACCATGGGCCCCTGCTTTTTTATTCCAACACCGCCCGAATTCGTCGCACCCCCGCCGAAGAGGATTGTTCCTTTTGAATTTTGAATTTTCCCAGTTTTCCCGTCCGATCCACATGGGGACCACCACACACCTCTTTAGAAAAATCGCCAATCGTATACACCTTTACCTGGGATTCATACTTTTCCCCAAAGAGGGCGATAGCCCCTGCGGCCTTTGCTTCCTCGAGGGACATGATTTCCATGGTAACCGGGAGATCCCGCTGGATCTGCTCGTTGACGATGGCCTCCACCCGGGCAATCTCTTCGGGAGTCATGGGCATAGGATGGGAAAAATCAAACCGGAGCCGTTCCGAGGTGATATTCGAGCCCTTCTGGGCCACGTGGTCCCCCAGCACAATCTTTAACGCCTTATGGAGCAAGTGGGTTGCCGTATGATACTTTACGGCCATCTCTCCATGGTCTGCAAGGCCTCCCTTAAACACCTGTTCGCTTCCGGCCCGGGAAAGCTCCTGGTGCTTCTTAAAGGCCTCATCAAACTCTTCCCGGTTCACCGAAAGGCCATGCTCTGCGGCGAGTTCTTCGGTTAACTCAATAGGAAAGCCATAGGTGTCGTACAGTTTAAAGGCCAAGCGGCCAGACATCACCCGCCGGGGATCCTTTAAAAGGTTAGGGAGAATTTTTTCGAACTCATGTTCCCCCTTCTGGAGGGTTTCGAGGAATTTGTTTTCTTCTTTCTGGAGTTCCGAAAAAATCCGATCCCTGTTTTCTTCCAGTTCAGGATAGGGGCCTTTCAGCTGCTCCACCACCACCGCGGCCACTTCGGAAAGAAAAGCCCGGTTTATACCGAGCTTGCGGCCATGACGAACCGCCCGGCGAATAAGACGGCGCAATACATAGCCGGCACCCACATTGGAGGGGGTTACCGCCTTAGGATCTCCCAAAATAAAGGTACTCGCCCGCCCATGATCACAGATAATCCGCACCGACGTATCCTTTTCAGGATCGGTGCCGTAGGTATAGCCTGCCAGGTTTTCCACCGCTCGGATAAGGGGAAGGAATATCTCTGTTTCGTAAACCGATTTCTTTCCATTGAGAATCGTCACGGTTCGCTCGATGCCCATGCCCGTATCCACACATTTCCTGCTTAAGGGCACATAGCTGCCGTCGGCGGTCTTGTTATACTGCATGAAGACATCGTTCCAGATTTCAAGCCACTTACCACATTTACAGCCCGGACCGCAATCGGGACCGCAGGCGGGGCGTCCCGTATCGATAAACATCTCCGTGTCGGGACCACAGGGGCCCGTCGTGCCCGCCGGTCCCCACCAGTTGTCTTCCCGGGGCAAGAAACGGATTCGTTCTTCCGGAATACCCAGGCGTTTCCAGATAGCCGCCGATTCTTCGTCCCGGGGGATACCCGGTTCACCCGCAAAGACGGTAACCCCTATTTTTTCTATGGGGATCCCCAGCCATTTGGGATCGGTGAGAAATTCAAAACTCATCGAAATGGCTTCTTCTTTAAAATAATCCCCCAGGGACCAGTTGCCCAGCATTTCAAAGAAAGTCAGATGGCTGGCATCCCCCACCGACTCTATGTCACCCGTTCGAATACACTTCTGGTAATTGGTAAGCCGCGTCCCCGCCGGATGGGGCTCGCCCAAAATGTAGGGGACCAGGGGGTGCATTCCCGCCGTCGTAAACAGAACGGTGGGATCGTTATCAGGGATGAGGGACTTTCCCTGAATTTGTACATGTCCTTTGGACTTAAAGAATTCGATGTATTTCGTTCTCAGTTCGTTTGCATCCATAACTATCCCATACTAGGGGAGCGGGCCTTTCCTCGTCAAGGGTAGGAAAGGCTTCTTTATCGGCGATGATACCCTGTTCGCTCCCCTTTTAAAGATTATCGTTTTCCAGGATCGTATATCTCTCCCGCCGCCCGGGGTCCTACGGACTTATTGGAAAACAGCACCAGGGCTCCAATAGTCAGCACATAGGGCAAGAGGTGGAAAAATTCCAGGGGAAGCCCCGACATAAGGGGAATATCCCGGGCATAAAGGGACAGGGCCTGGGAAAAACCAAAAAAGAGGGAAGCCCCTAACACGCCCCAGGGATTCCACTTGCCAAATATCAGGGAACCCAGAGCAATAAAGCCCGTTCCATGAATGCTGGTCACCGTGTACTGGATATCCTGGGTAAGGACCATGACACCCCCCGCCAGCCCCGCAAGAAGCCCCGATGCCAGCACCGCCAGGTACCGCATGCGGTACACATTGATTCCCATAGAGGCCGCCGCCTGGGGATGTTCCCCGCAGGAACGAAGCCGCAGACCGAAGGCGGTTTTATACACCACAAACCACACCAGAACTACCAGGGCAAGGGCCACAAAAAAGGTGGGATACACATGATCAAAGAGCATGGGCCCTATGATGGGGATGTTACTCAGGCCAGGGATGGTGATCTTTGCTAAACCGGTGCTAAAGGCGCGGGTCCGTTGTTGCTTAAAAATAATCTGACAGAGATAGACCGTAAAACCGCCGGCGAGGATATTCAGGGCCGTGCCCGACACCACCTGATCAGCCTTAAAGTTGACCGATGAAAGGGCATGTAAGAGGGAATAGACCATCCCCGCAAGCAAGGCACACAGGAGACCAATCCACGGGGCCCACCCGGGGAGCACCGGTTCGAGCAACACCGTAACCGAAGCGGCGGTAAAGCCCCCTACCATCATGATCCCTTCCAGGGCCACATTCACAATCCCCGAACGCTCACTCAACAGCCCCCCCAGGGCTGCAATAACAATGGGAGCCCCAAACATAAGGGCAATGGGGAACATTTCAATAAAGACCTTCATGAACGAGCCCTCCCTTTTGAACCACCCTTTGAACCGATATTTGAACTAATGAAAGAAAGGAGCATTTCGATACCAAGCCGCATGGCAATAAAGAGCACTATCGATGCCTGGATAATCTGGGAAATTTCCCGGGGAATTCCCTGGGATTGCATGAGCGGCTGGGCTGCCTTAAGGAGCCCAAAGAGGAGACCTGAGAAGAGGACTCCCCCCGCATGGTTAGCGCCGACCAGGGCCACCGCAATACCATCCATGCCGTATCCTTCAAAGGCGGGGAGCACCCGACCAAAATTAAAGGTTCCCAGGGTTATTACCGCCCCCGCAAGACCCGCAAAGGCACCGGCTATCATCATGGAAAGCATGATATTGAGTTCCACCCGCATGCCCGCATAGCGGGCCCCTTCTTTGTTAAACCCCACCGCCCGCAGGCGATAGCCAAAGGTGGTCTTTTCTATTATGAACCAGAAGAAAAGAAGGGCGAGGACCACAGGGATAATGCCCCAATTTAAACGGGACCCATTGGTAATACTCGAGAGGAAGGCACTCTTCAGCGTAGCCGTAGGGGGAAAATCAGGGGTCTTGACCCGGTCCACCGAACCAAACTGTAAAAGCGCCCAGTTTACAAAATGGAGGGCCGTATAATTCATCATGATAGATACCACCACCTCGTGCACATTAAACCGGGCCTTGAGGTACCCCGGAATAAGGCCCCACAGGGCCCCCGCAGCCATAGCCGCCAGGAGGCAAAGCAGCGGATGCACCAGGGGAGGCGCCTTTACCAGGAGGGCCACCGTCACCGCCGCAAGAGAACCTATCATGAGCTGCCCTTCCGCCCCGATATTAAAAAGCCCCGTCCGGAACGCAAAGGCCACCGATAATCCCGTAAGGATAATGGGAAGGGCCTGGACTATGAATTCTCCCACATAGCGGGGATTAAAATCGCTTGCCCCCGAGAGGTCCAGCCCTGTTAATGTTCGGATAAGGGAAATAAAAAGGACCGCCGGCGATCGTCCTGTCACAATGATGACCAGGGCCCCCACCAGGAAGCCAAGGAGGACCGCTACTAAGGGCACCACAATTCGTCGTTGCTCCCTGCGCTTCATACACTCACCGCCTTTCGGGAACCAGCCATATACAGTCCCAATTCATTTTCGTTTGTCTGCGCCGCATCTACTTCTGCCACAATTTCCCCATTAAAAATAACCGCGATTCGATCAGAAAGGTCGAGGATTTCATCCAGTTCCAGAGAAACCAGGAGAATCGCCTTGCCCTTGTCCCGTTCTTCCACAAGCCGTTGATGGATATACTCAATGGCCCCCACATCGAGCCCCCGGGTAGGTTGCGCCACAATAAGCACTTCCGGAGAGCGATCGATTTCTCGGGCCACGATAGCCTTCTGCTGATTCCCCCCCGAAAGGCTCCGCGAAGGAGTGGCGGGGCCTTCGCCGGATCGCACATCAAACTCGTTGATAAGCCGTTCGGCGTTTTGGCGGATCCGCTGATAATCGAGAATCCCATAGCGAGAGAAGGGGGGACGATTAAATGAATGGATTACCAGGTTTTCATCGAGCCGGAAATCCAGGATAAGGCCATGTTTGTGTCGGTCCTCCGGGATATGACCCAGACCAGATTCGAGTCGTTCCTTCACTGACGCGTGGGTAATATCCTTACCTTTTAATAGGATCGTGCCCTTTTCCACCGGCGCAAGACCGGTCAGGGCATACACCAGTTCGGTCTGGCCATTTCCATCAATACCACAGAGGCCGAGAATTTCCCCGGAACGGATATGGAAACTAACCCCCCGTACCGCCATGAAGCCCCGGGCATTTTTAGCATACAAATCACGGACTTCAAAAACCACATCCTTTGGCTGAGCAGGTTTCTTGTTCACCGAAAAACTCACGGATCGGCCAACCATCATTTCCGCCAGTTGGGCTTCCGAAACATCCCGAACCGGGACTGTCCCCACTACTTTTCCCCGTCGAAGGACCGTGCAGACTTCAGCTACTTCCTTTATTTCTTTTAGTTTATGGGTGATAAGTAAAACGGTCTTTCCCTCCTGCACTAAACGACGAAGGATCCCCATCAGTTCGTGCACTTCCTGAGGGGTTAATACGGCAGTCGGTTCATCAAAGATAAGAATCTGGGCATCCCGATAGAGCATTTTGAGGATTTCTACCCGTTGTTGCATGCCTACAGAAATATCTTCGATTTTAGAGCGGGGGTCGACCTCAAGGCCATACCGTTTTGATAACTCAGCAACCCGTTGTTCTGCCTCTTTAATATTGAGGCACAGACCCTTTCTCGGTTCCTGTCCCAGAATGATGTTCTCAGTAACCGTAAAATTATGCACCAGCTTAAAATGCTGATGCACCATTCCAATTCCGAGGCGGGTGGCTTCATTGGGATCCTTTATGAAAACTTCCTTTCCTCGAACCTTAATGGTACCCCTATCGGGTTGGTACAACCCAAACAGGATGCTCATGAGGGTAGATTTTCCTGCCCCATTTTCTCCCAACAGAGCATGGATAGAACCTTCTTCCACCTGCAGGGTTATTCCATCATTTGCCCGAATTCCCGGAAAGGTTTTTACGATATCCAGCATTTCTATGATGTAGGCCATGCACACCCCCTCTTGTAAACAGCGCATACCACCGGAGCTTTTCCCGCCGCCGTAGACGCCGCATCTCTAAAAAAGAAAAGGGGGTGTAAAAACACCGTTTTTACACCCCACCCCTCTTAGACTAACGTGTTATTTTGCGGGCTTATCGGAAACAACCAGTTCACCACTTGCGATCTTCGCTTCGTATTCTTTTACTTTAGCGATGATATCGTCCGAAAGGTTAGGATTGGTTGCGGGGATACCCACCCCTTTATTCTTAAGGGAGAACACCAGGGTTTGACCACCAGGGAAATTGCCTTCCTTTACCATCTTGGCTACTTCGTAGGCCGCTACGTCGACCCCTTTTACCATGCTGGTAAGGACTGCCGATTTACCTTCCGCATAGACCCCATCGTTATACTGATCCTTGTCTACCCCAATGGCCCAGCGGATATCTCCCTTGGCGCTGCGTTCCTTCGCTTCTTTAATAAGCCCATTTCCCGTTCCACCCGCGGCATGGTAAATGATATACGCCCCGGCGTTATACTGCTTCTGAGCAATGGCCTGCCCCTTATCGGGAGCTCCGAAGTCCCCCGCATAGTCTACCAGGACCGTGCATTCGGGATAGACCGCCTTTACGCCCTGCTCAAACCCGGCCTGGAACTTTTCGATAAGAGGGAATTGCATCCCCCCGAGGAATCCGACGATCTTTTTCCCATCGGCCTTTGCCTTAAGCCCGGCGGCTACACCTACCAGGAAAGACCCCTCATGTTCAGCAAATACCGCGGACACCACGTTGGGTTTGGTTACTACCGTATCGATGATAAGGTACTTGTTCTGAGGATATTTGTCGGCCACTTCTCCTATGGCTTTTTCAAAAAGGAAGCCCGGCGCCACGATAAGGTCGAGCTTTTCATCAGAGAACGTGGAAAGATTGGGAATGTAATCGGCCTCTGCAGAGGATTGCAGGTACTTATATTCTCCCTCTTTAAGACCAAAATCTTTGGCAAACCGAACAATTCCTTCCCAGGTACCCTGGTTAAAGGATCGATCATCGATTCCACCGATATCAGTTACCAGCCCAATTCGGAAGGCCCCTTTCTGAGCGGTTCCTTCTTTCTTTTGGCAGGACACAAACAGGAGCCCCATCACCGCCAGGGCCACCACCGCAGCAGTAATAATTCGTTTCATATACTTCCTCCTCCTATCAATGACGCTTTCCCTTATTAGGGCAGCGTTTTGTATCATAAGCCGGAATAGGGTTTCCGTCAAGGAAAAGACTTTTCCTCAGTCATAGGGGAAAGTCTTCGCCCCTTCCTGATAAAACCCACACAACCCTTACTCCGGAAGTTCCGCCACAATCGCCACCCCCGAGGAGGTGCCAATCCTATCTGCCCCAGCCTCTAACATGGCAATGGCATCGTGATACGAACGTATTCCCCCCGAGGCTTTTATTTTCATGGTGTCGCCCACCACCTTTTTCATAAGCCGCACATCCTCCACGGTGGCACCGCCCGAGCCAAAACCGGTGGAAGTTTTCACAAAGTGGGCCCCCGCCTTTCGAGCCAGTTCACAGGCAAGGCGTTTTTCTTCATCCGAAAGGTAGCAGGTTTCGATAATCACCTTGACGGTGGCCCTTTCGGCGGCTTTTACCACCGCCCGGATATCCTCTTCCACCGTTCTATGGTCCCCTCCTTTGAGGGCCCCAATATTGATTACCATGTCCACTTCCTGGGCCCCCTGTTTTACGGCAAGCCGGGTTTCCTCCGCCTTTACTTCCTTTGCAGAGGCCCCCAGGGGAAATCCAATCACCGTACAGGTAAGCACATCAGACCCGGAAAGTTCCTTTGCAACCAGCGGAACCCAAACAGGATTCACACAGACCGATGCAAAGTGATTTGCCCGGGCTTCTGCACAGAGTTCCCGTATTTGCTCTGCCGTAGCAGTAGGTTTTAACAGGGTGTGATCAATCGTTTTGGCAAGCGTTGCCTTCGTCCATTCTTTTGGCACGATACGTTCCTCCTCAGTACACTGTGAAGTGTACTACAAAGGGGGGGAGCGTTGCAAATCAATCCGAGAGGGGGGCGACGTTTGGGAAATGGGGTTATTTTCTTCACACCGTAGAGGCTAGCGCCAAAAGCGGAAGAAAGTATCCCCTCTGGGACGACGCATGTGGAACGGGGCAACTTTCTTCAGCCCGTAAAGGACCTACCAGCGAACCCCCTAAAGGATTATATCTCTACCCAGGGGCGACCAGGCCCTTCTCTTTTACCGCTCTCCCAAAAGGGACTTGAGTTCCTGGATGTCCCGAACCAGCTTTGTCCGGTCCAGGTTCTGGAACCGCTTGGGCACCATTTCTTTAGAGGTGCACTCCAGGACGGCAACCAGATTCTGCAGTTCTATTTCATAGGGATAGGAGGGGGGCACAAAATCGGCAAGGGCTTCTTCCACATCCTCCCGGGTAACAAAGGTGCGATCCTCCATAGCGGCCCGGAATTTTGCCCGGATAAGGACCGCTTCGAGGTCAGCCCCCGAAAATTCGTGGCGGAATTTTTTGAGCACCTCCGCTACGGGGAACTTTCGAATAGAAAGGTCAAGCTTGCGCACCAGGGTCTCGAAAAGGGCCACCCGTTCCGCATCGGTTTCAGGGTAAAAAAGGGCCAGGTGTTCCTCGGCCCGGCCCTGCCGTTTTAGGTCGATGGGAATCAGGTCGGGGCGACAGGTAATAAGGAACCAGATGATCTTACCCCGATACTCGGTGTTCCCCATAAAACTCGCAATCTGGGCGAAGACCCGGTTACTGGTCCCCGAATCGCCCTCCTGGTCTCGATCACCAAGAAAGGCATCGGCCTCGTCAATCATCACCGCCACCGGGGCCATGGCCTTAAGAATATTGAGCACCTTTTCCAGATTCGATTCGGTAACTCCCTGCCATTTAGACCGGAAGTTGCGGAATTTCACCATGGGGATCCCGATTTCCCCCGCAAAGGCGCTGACCATGAAACTTTTGCCGGTACCCACGGGGCCCGCAATAAGATACCCCATGGGAAGCACATCCAGACGCCCCTGTTTTATCGCCCGGGCGGCACTCTTAAAGCGCTTTTTGACAAAATCATGGCCCGACACATAGGAAAGGTCATGGTTTGTTTCCATAAATTCCAGAAGCCCCGCCGCCTCGTTTTCGATGATCTCCTTCTTTTTCTCCCGAATATAATCAAGAGACAGGGGTACATCTTCCTGGTAACTTTCCGAGGCCAGACGATTCAGGTTCATTAGGTTAAGGCCACTCGTTACGGTAGCCACCCGCTGGGGAGTAAGGCCCCGTTCCAGAAGGAGGGTGCCCTGTTTTTCCAGGAATTGAAGGAAACTCGCCCGGACCGCCTCGTCAGGAATGGGAATGTTCACCTTTACCGTAGAAGGGGACCCCACCAGCCGGGAGGAAATATCGGCTAAGTTTTCGGTAAGCAGGATGATCGATACATCTCCCTTGGTAAAAATGGGATCATGGGACCAGCGATTCAGGGTTACCAGGCAATAACGGTCTTCTTCGGTAAGCCGCACAATGTCACTGGCAGGGACGATGGTTTCCGCATAGTCGATGATAAGCACAATCCGCCGTTTCTCGGGTATGTTCATCAAAAAGTACTTTTCCAGGTAGTAAAAACTCTTGGTAGGATCGGCGGATACAAAATCTTCTTCCGGGACCTCAGGGAAACGGCTTTTCATGGCCCGCTTATAATCCCGGGCCATTTCGATGGTACAAAAAGAAACCCCACTAGATCGATCATAAAAGGCAATGATATCCCGGTTACCGAAAAGCACTTCCGCTATGTATTCCTGGATGCGGACAAAGATAAACTCCCCTTCGTTCATCTTGTGGGGGAGGAAATCCCGAATATTCCCGTGAATAATGTAGAGGTTTGCGGTTTTTGAACAATACTTATAAGAAAGGTCCTGCGCCCAGGCAGGAAGAATCTTGATAAAGGGCAAATTCTTAACGATGAGTTGTTCCGCCATAATCCCTCCCACCGCTAGCATAGCAGATATTGCATTTTTTTACCAGGAAGGAAATAAGAGAAAAACCCTATCAGGGATTACATCTCAATGGGCTGGATTACTGAGTAAGAGGAACGGGGGTCCGGGGGCAGCGACAGAAAAGACGACAAAATGGGGAGGGGGCAATAGGCTGCAATCAGGGTGCCCCCGGAGAAGGGGGTGGGCCGGGACCGTGGCCCGGCCCAGGGGGAAGGCCTTCCCCCTCAACAATGTGGGCAACGTAAAGCGGTTAAGTCCGCATCAGTCTTGCTCTGTTTCTTCTGTACACCCTACTGGCATCGTTTTTTGTTTTTTCCACTCCCTTGTTTACGATGACGAAGAGGAAGGAGCATTTTTTCCTTCGGTGCCGTCGGTACCGCCAGAGATTGGGCTCGGTGCCTTTGGTGCAAAGAACATGCGATAGAGCACGAGGGCTATTCCTACTAGGAAAAGTCCGAGGAGGTCAAACCAGAGGGGTTGGAATTCCACCACCGAATACTCGGTAACTGAATAGCCAGGGATACTTACTTTAAGAACTGACATAACCAGGAGGGGCAGAAAATTAAAAAGGCTGTGCAGCAAAATAGTAGGAAGCAATGACTGCGTTTCAATATAGATAACAGCGAAGATACTCCCTATAATAAATGGCCCGATTAATTGCCAGGGACTGAGATGAATCAAAGAAAATAGCAGGGCCGATAATAAAATAGCCTTTGTTTTTGCCATGCGGCTTAAAAAGCCCCGCAGGACAAGGCCCCGAAAGAAAAGTTCCTCAGTTATAGGGGCCACAATACAGAGGGTAAAGAAAGAAGAGACAAAACCTCCTTCGCTCTGGAAAAGGGAGCCATAAATGTTTTGAAAAAACTCAGGCATGGGAAGCACTACCCGAGTAAGATTGTCAAGTTCTGAAAGAACAATAGAAAGGCCCACCATTAAAATACTTCCGATAACCAGATATCGCCAATCAAAGGGGGGTAAGGGGAACCTCTGCGTAAAGGGTTCCTTGAGGAATTTCTTGGAGCGAAGAATAAAAAAGCCAAAGGCAAAGGTATTTGCCAGCCCTCCAATCAGGGTGGTATCCGCTGGCACATGGAGGACATTTGCCAGAATGCCCAATACCGCTCCTGCGACCGCCTGGAACAGCACTATCAGGGCTAACATGCCTATCGTCTGTTTAATACCCGGATAACGGATTTCCATAAAAACCTCACTTTCTCTATTGTTTTTAAAGCCCATGTAAAAGGCAATTGAAAGCTGTTCTTACTTTACATACCTGGAATGGCTTTTTTATTTTTGGCACCTCAGCCATCACCATACTAGCACCTAAAAACAGGACCAGTAAAGACGCAATTACCTTTTTCATTGTAATACCTCCAGAAAATTTTTGTACTCCTGGCCAGAAGATGTCTTGATTGTATCCCCCCCCCCCCCGTGATATTGTCAAGTCAAAAAATTATTTTGTGTCATTCTGGAGGTGTTATGGCGGGGATTCTTTCTTTCCTTTTGCTCCTTCAGCAAGTACAGGGTCTTGAACCCCTGCGTTTTTCCCATGTGGCCGAGCAGGGCTACGATACTTCCTGTGGGCTTTCAGTCCTTTCGGACCTGGTATCCCGGTATTGGAATTATCCCCTTTCCGAAGAAACCCTCGTCTCTGAGTGGTTTACCCTCAGGCAGACCTCTGAGCGCTCCCATACGAACGACATCGGAAGAGCCGAGGAAGACTACACCATTTCCTTTAAAGATATGCAGGATCTTCTGGCCCGCCATGGTTTTGTATCCAGGGGCTTTCGTTTTAGTTATGACCAGCTTGTAAAGGCCGCTCGGTCTTACGCTCCGCTCATTCTCCATTTTGCAGACCAGGAGGGACACTTTGTGCTCTGCCTTGCGGCAGAGGAAGAATACCTCGTGATTGCCGATCCCGCAGAGGGAGTATATTGGCTTAGCCGGGACGCTCTCCTTTCCCATTGGCAGGGCTATGCTCTTTTGATCCAGCATCCCACGCTTCTTAAAAACCAACCCGCCCTTGAAAGAACAGTGCAGGAAGCCCATTCACGGCAAGAAAGTTTACAATTCCTTTCGGGGATCCAGGGAGGAGGATACCGATGAGTCAGGGGATTCTTGGAGAAATGTTGTCAAAGGGGAAGAACAAGGATAGGCAACGTACACCAAGAAAGCGACCGAGCCGGCGGCTGCCTTCTGGTAAAGAGCACCTGAAACCAGGTATGCGCTCTATCTCCCCAATGCTCCTTGGCATGGCATGGATGCTCTCGGCCGTACTTTCCCTTGAAAGTCAGGAAACATCCCACAACCGCATGGCGGTTCAGGGAAAGTGGCCCTGGCAAAGTACCCTTGGAGGGGGACTCACGGTCCTTCCTATCGTACAGGGAGATACCCAGGCGATACTTTGCGTTGAAGCCTCGGCGGATGTCCTACTCAATCAACGCTGGTATTTTTCTTTTGGATTTCCTCTCTACCTTCGCCTGCCCCTCGCCACCATCGATATGGTCTCCCCTGTCGTTGCTCAGGGAGATGCAACTGTAGAAGCTGCCTGGATAGGCCATACGAATCGGGGAGAACATCGGCTTGGGGCAAGCTGGACTTTTCCAACCGGGATAAACGAAGGGGTCGCAACCCAAGATAATACCATCCAGACCGGAGGCCTCCTTCACTACCTGGATCTTTTTTGGCAGTATACCCGCTACACCGATCCGATAAGCCTTACGCTGGGACTCCGTGTTGGGACTAGCCTCCCGGGAAGCCGTGAGGGGACTTCCTACTGGGAACCCTTCTCGGTAGGACTTACGACAGGCACCATGATATTGGTAAACCGATCGGTTGCCCTACAGGCTCGCCTGGTCCAGGGCCTTGCCCTTCCAGCCCGGTCGGGGGACCAGTGGCTTTCTACGACGGTGAGCTACGACGCTCGCCTGAGTGGTGGCCTGTGGTATACCGACCAGGAGCATACCCTTGCCATGGAAGTGAGTCACAATATGCCCCGGCCCCTCGAAGGCTTGGCGGTTTCTTTCCGGTATTTTTATACGGTAAAACCGAAGGATCGATAAGAAAAACAAGTACGAAATCATCTGAAAAAAATATGATCATAACTATTTCAGGCTCTCGCTCAGTTTTGATCTCGGCGCAGGAGGGGGCTAAAAACCTTAGAGATTAGCGCGGGGCCTTGACATTTTTTATCTCCTTCGCTAGTATACCTCCCTGTAAGTCATTCCCCTGTAGCTCAGTTGGCAGAGCAAGTGGCTGTTAACCACTGGGTCCCTGGTTCGAGCCCGGGCGGGGGAGTGTAGAAGGCGACCATTAAAAAGTGGTCGCCTTTTTTGTTTCCCAGACAGCTCAAAGCAAAGAACCTTTATATCCCGACCGGGCTCGCCTTTCAGTCGCCCGCGTCCTGCGGGCTCCTTCCAGGCCGCCTTCGGAGCCTGTCGGGGCATCCTGGCCCCTTTCCCTCGCCTTCGCTCGGCGGCTCCTTCGTTTCGAGCCCGGACTGGGCAGTAAGAGTCTATTGAAAAAGTATATCTAAGCAATAAAAAGGCTTCCTTTTCGGAAGCCTCCTACACACCCCCCAACCGGGCTCGAACCTCGATGAGACCGGGGCCCTTGTCCTTTTTTGTTACTTCCCGTACTGTAGTCCATAGTATGAACACCATAGAGGTAGTGGCGGCCATCGTGTATAACGATGCCGCTCAGATTCTCTGTACCCTCCGCTCCCATGCTATGCATAATGGGGGCCTCTGGGAATTCCCGGGGGGGAAGATAGAAAAAGGAGAGAACCCCTGCGAGGCCCTGCAGCGGGAACTACGGGAAGAACTGGGAATCGAAGTAACCTTAGAAAAAACGCCCTACGGCGAATCGCAGGTTCCACACGGAGAGGCGGTAATCCATCTTACCGCCTACAAGGCCTATCATCGGGGAGGTACCTTTCATCTTACGGAACACGCGGCCTACCTCTGGCTCGATCCTGCCTACCTTAGCTCTCTACGATGGAGCCCTGCAGATCTTCCCATCGTACAAAAAATATACGAGGGAGCCCCTCCTTTTTCTTCCTGATATTGAAGAGGGTTGATTCCTGGTAAGAGGCACCACACCCCATGGTGTGTTAAGAGACATG
>NZ_PTQW01000040.1 GCF_004343725.1 Treponema sp. J25 | reverse complement strand
GCCGGTTGCTTGGTCGTGTGTAAAAACCCAAAGGCATAGCTCCCATAGGTATCCACCACCGTATGCAGGTACACCCGCCCACCCCCCTTCAAGGTCCCTACGAAAAAAGTATCCTGACATAGTAATTCTCCCGGCCCCGCGCTCTCCACATGCCGCTCCTTGAAGCTCGGATTCAGCTTCTCTATGTAGGCTATCTGATCGGCGGAGAGCTCAAGCCCCTCTTCTGCCGACTTCTTCTCCAGCGCAAGCCACCGATCATACCGAGATCCGAGTCCATGCTCGATCAGAATCTTTTGGATGGTCACGTTCGAAACATACGGGCCTTCCAGAGACAGAAGCTTCTCCAGCTTGTTGCAACCGTAGGACGGGTGTGCCAATGCTAATTCGATGATGCGAGCTTCAACCTCGGGCTTCACCGTCTGGGGGTGACTCTTATGGATCGGCGGTAAATCTTTGAGACCTTCGAACCCATGGGTTTGAAAGCGACGTTTCCACTCGTAGAACGAGGTGCGATCCATCCCTCGACGACGGCATGCTTCAGAGACATTACCGAGCTGTTCGGCAAGTTCTAACACACTCAACCTTTGTTTTGCAATCTTAACAGCTGCTTCCATTCCCTACCTCCTGACTATCATTTTAATGTAACTCTAGAAGGTTAGGAATACAATTTTTTTTACTTCAGGAAGCAATTCTTATAACTTTCTTTTGTTAGGGGACCAAAATATTTTGCTAATAATTCTTTGGCCTTAGAATTTTCTTCATAATACAAACTTTCAATTATGGCAACTTCATGAGGTTTTTTATTTCTTTATCTCCATTTTTAAGCATATCTTCAATAAAGCTGAATATAGCTTTCCGTTTTTCTTCATCATAAGAATAAGCCGTATTCATAATAAATTTAAAAAATACAGATTCATAAAATACGTAGGGGAGTTCTTTATAATCATCGATATTCTCTTCATAAACTTTTCTTAGTTCAGGGAAATTGTCAATAAGTACACTTATAGCTTCTTTGTATTCGTACATCAACTTGCCTTCTATTGATTTTTTTCATCTTGAGAAAATTAAAAACTAAGCTGGTGGTCCTGGATCTAGAAGCTCTCTCTCAGTCCGTCCGGTTTTAATTTTAACTTTGCAATCTTCACAATAAAAAAGGATTTCATGTTCTCCATCATTAAATAGCTTCATTTTTGAATTGCATCTGGGACATTTCCTTCTATGCACAGGGTACCACATACTTATATAAAAACCGAATGCAAGCATCGTAAATGCAAAGGATATAAAGAGTGCGACCAATAACTCAAGAATTATTAACAAAATTATAGATACTCCAGCACAAATAGCGGTGACTACTAATAGTTGTTTTACAATATGGGACTTTTTCTCCTTGACGGTTTCGTATTTATCCAGAGTATAATAATTCATTTTTATAACCTCCTTCAGGATATAAAATTAATTAGTTCCTGATGAAGTCGCATTCGCAATGTATTAAACCTATCATTCAGCTTGCTATCTGGATTACCATTTACATATAACACAAGGTCTGAGAATGAACCAGAACCTTCAAACATTTGTAAGGCTTTTCTTGCTAGTACGTTCAATTCGTCTTCTTGAGAATTTTCAAATTCATTTTTTATTTGATATATACTCTTTGCCCACTCTGTCTCGTTGGCTTTAAGGAGTAATGTGTATATCTCATCAAGCAAGATCTTAATCTGAGTTATTTCCGCCATAAGAAATTTCTACAGTTTTTTGTAACGATAATCTATTTTCTGTAGAAGATCGGTAAAGTCAGGGTCGTCAGCTTCAAATTCCCGCACCGAAATGAGTCCTATGTTGATACGTTTTTTAAGCTCGTCTTTTGATGCCCCCTGATTTTTAAGATCCTCTTCTATGGCAATCAATTGTTTCTGAATGACCTGTAAGGTTTGCCATTCTGGCGATTTTCTTAACCTTTCGTTTGTCATATTGAGGGCTTCTCTTACTAATTGAGTTAACTCTTCGAAATTGTATAACGCCATATATTCCTCCTCAAGATTTGAAATCTCTGTGCCAAGTTTATGACCCAGAGGCCACTGATCGATAACCAATCGGCTAAGACCGATATGTTGATGATTATCTGAAACCAGCGATTTTTGATTAAGAGAATCAATCATATATCATATATTGTATTCTTTCTTTTACAATTTTTAAATCTTCTTTTGATATTTCTGCATCATTATATTTCTCTATTTTATGTAATACATTTTCGGCATGTTTTATAACTTTCTGTATATCCATTAGTTATCCCTTTTCTTTTTAGTTGTTGGGTCACTTTTTAATTTTTCATACAAATACCTACAGGCTTCATCTTCACTTTTAAAAGTTTTTTCACCGACCCTGTTTCCCCTTTCATTATAAAACACATGAAAGGCGCCGTAAGATTTTTCTAAACAGTAGCATTCCCATTGATTCATTCCATCTAAGGAATAAGAGTGTGGGTCATAGTTTTCTCTTTCTAAAATCATTTTGAGTTCTTTAGTATTCATTTCTTTTGCCCGTAATATGCCCCGGGGCCATGCTTCCGTTCCCAGTGTTTTTTTACTATGTATTCTGGTAAGGGCTCGGCAATGGGCTTGATGGTAAGGGTAAGGATGGCCATCTTGCAAATTTCTTCCAACACTGCTCCATGATAGACAGATTGGGCGGCGGTTTTCCCCCAGGTAAAAGGTCCGTGACCTGCCACAAGGATCATGGTGGTATCATCCACCGCGAGTTCTAGCTGTTTTAGGGTACTAACGATGAGATGCCCCGTTTCGAGTTCATAGTCCCGCTGCACCGCCTCGGGACTTAAGAGGGGGGTACAGGGAATTTCCCGGCACCCGTGATCTGCGTGGGTGGTGCCGAAAATAGGAACGGATCGGCGTGCCTGGGCCCAGGCTACGGCATAGGGCGAGTGGGTGTGGGTAATACCTCCCAGTTGGGGAAAGGCCCGGTAGAGTACCATGTGGGTTTTAGTATCCGACGATGGGTTAAGTTTCCCTTCCACGACCTTCCCTTCGAGATCTACCACCACCATATCTTCGGGCCGTAGGTTTTCGTAGGCCACCCCTGAAGGTTTGATAGCAAAGACCGCTTTTTGAGCATCAAAGGCGGATACATTGCCCCAGGTGTAAATGGCCAAGTTCCGCCGTGGTATTTCCAGGTTCGCCTCATAAGCTGCTTCTCGTAAGGTTTTATAGGTGTCCATAGTGATGCCTCCTCTCTAAAAAGCTTCCTCTTGTTGTACGATAGGCTCTCTCAGTTTTTTTCGCTACCAAAGGGTGGAGGAATGACTTTCTTGATGAATTCAAATTTGTGACATAAAAAATCTTTCCTCCCCTTCCTTCGTTCATCACCCCCGGATAGGTTCACCCCATTATCGCTGGAGCCCCTTCGTACAGGGGCTTCAGCGGTTTTTGTAATGGTATCCCCTTTTTCCCCCAACCACAGAAACTGGTGCCCCCATGAATCACGAAAAATAGGGGGCCACCGTTCGGGGCGGGGAGAACAGAACTCTTTACCGATACGACCAATAGGCTTCGCCCCAGCGCAGTTCGTCCCGGAGCCGTACCGGATCGGTGTGGGCGCCGATGTGCACCAGTTCTATGCCCGCAATTTCTGCCCAATCTCGCAGGTATTCTACCGAAAGGGCGGTGGAATATCCGGAGTGGTGGGCCCCGCCGGCGAGGATCCAGCTTTCAGCCCCATCCCGGAAGTTGGGGAGGGGTCGCCAGAGTACCCGCGCCACCGGAAGACGGGGCATGGGATTCGTTATGGGGATCGATTCTACATCGTTGACGATCATGCGGAACCGGTCTCCGAGATCGACCAGCGTGGCACAGATAGCTTTGCCCGGTGCCCCATCGAATACAAGGCGGGCAGGGTCTGCTTTACCGCCGATGCTTAAGGGATGTACTTCGATCCGGGGTTTCTGGGCTGCAATGGAAGGACACACTTCGAGCATGTGGGCTCCGAGGATTGCCTCCTTACCCGGTTCAAGATGATAGGTGTAGTCTTCCATGAATGAGGTTCCACCCGTTAGCCCCGTGGCCATCACTTTCATTGCCCGGACGAGCATGGCCGTTTTCCAGTCTCCCTCGGCCCCAAAGCCGTAGCCCTCTGCCATGAGGTGCTGCACCGCCAGGCCGGGCAATTGGGGAAGCCCGTGGAGATCCTGGAAGGTGGTGGTAAAGGCCCCGGCTCGCCGTTCTTCCAGGAACCGCTTCATGGCCACTTCGATGCGGGCCTGTTCTTCCAGGGCCTTGCGGGCCGTCGGATCCTTTTGGATCTCCGGGGCCAGTTCATACTGGGCCTCATAGACTTTCAGTTGCTTTTGTATATCCCCTGCAGAAACATCCGTATAGGCCTGGGCCAGGTCCCCGATACCCCAGCCATTTACCTGCCAGCCAAACTGAATCTGGGCTTCTACCTTATCCCCTTCGGTGACCGCCACTTCCCGCATGTTATCTCCCCAGCGGACCACGGTGGAACGCTGCCCATCGGCCCAGGCACAGGCGGCCCGCATCCACACGGCCATGCGTCGCCGCACCTCCGGATCTTCCCAGTGGCCTACCACTATTTTACGAGGAAGCCGCATCCGGGCATGGATAAAGCCATGTTCCCGATCGCCGTGGGCTGACTGGTTCAGATTCATAAAGTCCATATCGATGTTTGCCCACGGGATATCGCGGTTAAACTGGGTGTGCAGGTGGAGCACCGGTTTTTTGTTGATCGAAAGGCCCCCAATCCACATTTTGGAGGGGGAGAAGGTGTGCATCCAGGTGATAATCCCCGCACAACGGGGGTTGGCATTGGCCGCTTCAAAAACTTCCCGGATGCCCGCCGGGGTAAGGACCGTTGGTTTTAAAACGATGGTCCCCGGGAATTGGGGATCCCGGGAAAAACCCTCAGCCATGATCTTGGCATGTTCCGCTACCTGTTTCAGGGTAGCTTCGCCATACAGGTCCTGGCTTCCCACAACAAACCAGAATTCAAAATCTTTAAGGTTGATCATAACACTGCTCCTTATTCAGTTTTGCTTCTATCCTTTCTCCCCTTTCTACAAGGGGAGGGGCATTTTCTTTAAGGAATAAATCGATGGGAATATCATGATGATGATGGATCCGCTGGCCCAGTACCACATGCCGATACAGTTCCAGGAGTCCCCGGCGTCCCTGAGTTTCCGGTCGCTGGGAGATGATGGCGTCAATTGCACCCTGGAGAAGTAACTCGTGGTTGCGGGGTACCAGGTCGTAGCCAATGATGGTAAGCCGATCTTTTTGTTGGGCCCTTAGAACCGCCTCGGCAATCCGGTGGGCCGAGGCGCTGGTTACAAAAATACCATCGATAGGGGGGTGACATTGGGCCAGTTCCTCCAGCACTGCCTGGGCTTCCTCTGGTTTTTCTAACAGCACCTGTTCTTTGAGTACCACCGGCATCCGCACCGATGAGGCAAAATGTAAAAACCCGTTACGCCGTTGTTGAATGTGGTAGTCCTCTGCATGGGGCACGAGGAGGCCCCAGCGGGTTTCTTCGGGGCTTTTCTTTGAAAAAAGCAGGGCAAGACGGCCGGCCAGTTCTCCGCCCCGAAAGGCGTTTTGATGGATGGCGCAGAGGGGCGTGGTACCCGGTAAGTCCGCATCGATATATACCGTGGGGACTTCCTCCTGGATCGAACCAATAAAACGGCGGCTTTCTTCGGGAAGTATAGGCGCCAACACGAGCCCGTCTGGATGAAGGCTGACAACTTTTTGGGTGGCCTCCCGGAATGACCCGACCTCGTATCGATCATACTCTACAATGGTTGTCTGAATTCCCAGCACCGCAATTTCTTCCGAGGCAGTTTGAATCCCCTGGGCAAGCTGTCCCCAATAGCCCGAGTCCTGGCTTTTTTCAGGGAGCAGGGCCACAAAGTGGTAGGGCTCTTTCCGTTTAAGGCTGCGGGCAATGGGGTTGGGGGAAAATCCCGAATGGGCGATGATCTGTTCGATCCGTTCTTTGGTTTCCGGAGATACCCGTCCCCGGCCGTGGATCACCCGGTCTACGGTTCCAATGGAAACCCCCGCAAGGCGGGCAATTTCTTTTACGGTGATGGGGCTCGTTTTCTTCATGGCTTCTTCCTGTTCTATGCCAGAGCCCGGATTGCCTCCCGTTCGATGGCAAGACCCCGTTTGTATCGTTCCAGGTACTGCCGGAACTCTTCCGTATCCCGGGGGTCCGGCGGCACGGGACTGCTGATGCTGCTAGCGATCCGTTCATCCAGGAAATCTTCGAGGCTTTGCTGTTTGTTTTCCCGAATGGCGTAGGCCGCTAACAGGGCCATGCCCCAGGCACCTCCTTCACCGGCGGTGGCGGGGGTGCTCACGGGAATTCCCGTGGCGGCGGCCATTATTTTCTGGCCCGTGATGCCCCGCTTGAAAAATCCCCCATGGCCCCGGAGTTCTTTTACCCGAATTCCCTCCTGGTACAGTACATCTAAGCCTATCCGTAATGCACAAAGGGAACTAAAGAGGATGGAGCGTACAAAATTCGGCAGAGCCAGGGGCGCCTCTGATGTTCGGGCAAAGAGGGGCCGTCCTTCGGTAAAGCCCGTAAGGTGTTCCCCCGAATGGTATCCAATGTGGAGTAGCCCATCGGTAGTCGCATTCGCGGTAACCGCCAGAGCCGGAATTGTTTCGTACAGGGTATCGATGGGGCAGGGCCCCCGTACCGTCTGGGCCACCTCATGGAAGAGTCCAATCCAATCATCCAGCTCACTGGACCCATTGTTAGAGTGGGCCATGCCGACGGGCTTGCCATCGGGGGTAACCACGATGTCTAACTCTTCATGGGGCTGGGAGAGGGATCGATCCAGAACAATCATCGCAAAGACACTCGTCCCGGCGGAGACATTCCCCGTGTTGGCCCGGATGCTGTTGGTAGCCACCATGCCGGTTCCCGCATCTCCTTCGGGGGGACAGAGGGGGATGCCTCCCTTCAGGTTCCCCGAGGGATCCAGGAGCCGCGCCCCTTCGGCGCTGAGGGTTCCTGCAGGGGTTCCCGCCGGAAGGGGCCGGGGAAGGATATCCAGGAGCCGCCAGGGGAGTTTTTGACCTTCTACAAGGGCATCGAATTGGGCCACCATAGCCTTATCGTAGGTTCCCGTAGCAGGATCGATAGGAAATATCCCCGAGGCTTCCCCTACGCCTACTACCTTTTCGCCCGTGAGTTTCCAGTGCACATACCCTGCCAGGGTCGTCATGTAGGTAATCCTGGGAAGATGTTCCTGTTTTTCCAGCATCGATTGATACAGGTGGGCGATACTCCATCGTTGGGGGATATTGAACCTGAACAATTCCGTAAGTTTCTTGCTTGCTTCTCCGGTGATGTTGTTACGCCAGGTGCGGAAGGGAACAAGGAGTTTCCCTTCCCGGTCGAACACCATGTAGCCGTGCATCATGCCACTAAAGCCGAGGGCGGCAAGACGCTGCAGGGTAATACCATAGAGACGCTGTACCTGTTGAGCCAGGGACTGATAACAGCTCGCCAAACCCTTCCAGATCTCTTCTTCGTCGTAGGTCCAGATACCCTGGACAAGCTTGTTTTCCCACTCGTAGGATCCCGACGCCAGCGGCGTCCCATCGGGGGCAATGAGGGTGGCCTTGATACGGGTAGAACCAAATTCAATACCGACAATACCCTTTCCGTTCGCAATAAGGGCTCCCTGTTCCTCTTTTGAAAGACCACTGGGGGCCATACATCATCCTCCTTGTTGGTGCGTGTACCTACACAGTATAGGTGTGAACGTTCACGCAGTCAAGGGGGAAGAATCTCCGACAGAAAGGGAGAAAGACCCCTTCTCTGCCCTTTTGGGGGCACCGGGCGGTGGACGGCGCTATTTCCCTTTTAGGGGCTTCCCAGAGGAATCCTTCCGGAGGGGCTTAGTGGGGTTTTGTGTATTTTTCTGTTTTTTCGGCACTGCTCCCCAAATTCCGGCCGCTCCAGAGTTTGATGTAACTTGCGCCGGTGTCTATACCCGATTCAAGCAGGCGCCGATGTAAACGGCCGATGAGGGGAAGGATCTCCCCCAGGGGCCCTTCGATGACCGTTTCAAAGGGGCCTACCTGGTAGGAAAGGCCTGAGGCGATGATTTCCTGAATGACCGAGTCTACGATTTCGTAGACCCGATCCTTTTCGGTGATTCCCATCGGCAGGCATTGAATGGCCAGCGCGGAGGGCATGCTTTCAATATCTGAATGTTCATACGAATTTCTGGTATGTTCCATAATCTCCTTCCTTTGTTACTCCATGGTGTGTAAATCCCTGGTGTGTATCCGGGGTGCTTTCAAAAATTTCCCTAGCCGAGCTCAAAACGGAAAAGGCCACTCCTTATGAGTATATACCAGAGACCAAAAGACCCGGCGCCCATGAGGATGATGTAGAGCCAGTCCCGACCTGTCCAGGGTATTTCCCGTATAAAAGTCCGCTTCTGGCAGTTTTCAAGTCCCCGGGCTGCCATGGAAAGACTGAGACGTTCTCCATGCAGAATAACCCCCGAAAGGAGGGTAATGGGGACCCGAAGGAGCCTTTGTCGTCGGTGGCGGGCAGGTTGACCTGCGAGGCGGATGTCCTGGGCCTTCTGAATCAACTCAAGGTCTCGCCTGATGAGGGGGATGCTGTTCCAGCCTGCAAAGAGGGCATAGCCCCATCGATAGGACAGGTGCCACTGTTGCATAAGGGAGCGGATAAGATCATAGGGATGTACCGCGAGGATATACGAAGACGACAGGGTGATAAGGGAAAGGCTCCGCAGGAACACGGCAATTCCCCGGTGCAGTCCGTTTACACCTTCCGCGGGGAAAAGCACATTCATCAGGAAAAGTCCCACCGAAAGAAAGGAAAGGGGTGCCACGATCCGCAGGAGTTTTTTCAGGGAAAGGCCGGTGCTCCACCGGATGACCAGGTATCCTATGAGCATGTAGAGAGGAGGGGTATACCAGTCGATGGCCAGGAACACCGGCACCATCAGGGCCAGGTGTCCCAAAAGCAGGGCAAGGGGGTTGGGTCGCCACCGGCCGAAGATATGGTCAGATGGGGATAAAAGGGAGTGCGAAAGAGGGGGCGAACCTTCATTCGTTTGCGACAAGAGGATTCCCTGTGGCTCTGATGAAGGGGGCACGCTTTTTTCTACCATAGGTATCCTTCCTTAAAAGTTCGAATGGTGCAGGGGAGCCGGCTCAGAAAAGGGGTATCGTGGCTTACCATCAAGATGGTCTGTTGTTCCCGGATACTTTGATTGAGTAGTTCTAGTAAAATGAGGCGATTTTCCTGGTCAAGCCCATAGGTCGGTTCATCCATGATGATAAGGGGCCGACCCATGGCCAGGGCGATGCAGAGGGTGAGCCGGCGTTTTTCTCCCTCACTCAACTTAAAAGGATTCGTTCCCAGTCGATGGGTAAGGGAAAACCGTTCTGCTAGTTCAAAGGCCCGGGAATGGGATGGCGCGGAGTTCCTTTCCCCCTGGGAAAGGGCCAGATGCAATTCTTCCCGCACCGTGTCGGCTATAAAAAGGTGTTCTGGGTTTTGAGGGACATAGGCGATGTACGAGTAGAGTGCTTCCTGGGTAAGAAGGGCCCCATCCTTTCCCTCAATAAAAATCTTTCCTTTTTCTACCGGCAAAAGACGGAGTATTTTTTTGAGCACCGTGGTTTTCCCGCATCCCGAGGGCCCCTGGAGGGCAAGACAGGTCCCATGGGGAAGGCTCAGCGAAAGGTTCTGAAAAAGAGGAGGACCGCCGGGATAGCTATGGGAAAGGTGGCGAATTTCAAGCAGGGGGGCGGCGCTCTGAAGGGGAGAATGCACGGATGGAACCGAAGCGAGGTTCTGGCCAACTTCCCGGGAAGCCTCTGGCTCCCCCCCTGATGGGTCCTCGGGAACGGGGGGGCTATTCTGAGAGGAAACAAAGGTTGATGCAGCGAGGGCTGACCGCGGCGGTCCCTGTTCCTCGTATAGTTTTCCCTTTTCTACTTTGATCCACCGGTGACAGAAATCGGCAAGAAGTTCGTACCGGTGTTCCACCAGGATGACCGTTATTTCCGGGGGTAGCTGTCTAAGATCCTTGAAAAACTGGGTCGCCCGCTCTTCATCGAGGAATGAGGTGGGTTCGTCGAGGAACAGGACCTCCGGATTCCCCATGAGGGCGCAGGCCAGGGAAAGACGCTGGCATTCTCCCCCTGAAAGGCTTAAGGGGTGGCGCTGGGCAAATCCGGTCATCCCAAAGCGGGAAAGGGCGTCCTCTGCCCGTCGGAGAATTTCCTCCGGGGCTATCCCTTCGTTTTCCAGGGGAAAGGCCAGTTCTTCTATTACCGTCGGGGTGATAATCTGGGCTTCGGGGTTTTGTAACACCACCCCTCGCCGACGGTACAGAAGTCGACGGGTGCCGGTTAGCTCTCCCCCGGTGTGCTCTGGCGCAAGACCCGCCAGAATCTGCAGGAGGGTGCTTTTACCGCTGCCAGAGGACCCAAAAAGAAGCAGCCGTTCCCCTCTTTGAATGGAAAGGGAAATGCGGTCCAGCACCGGCCGACGCCGACCGGGAAAACGGAACGAGAGATTCTCTATTTCGATAAGATTCATGTATGGCTAGTCCAGTTCATCAGGTAGGTCATGTGCCCATAATGAGAGGCCCCCACCCACCGTCGTATCCCGACTTCCCCTTCAGGATGCGAGAAGCCTCGGGCAAAACCTGGCATCCTTAGATGCGGGAAACACCGCAGGCGGGGGTTCATCATCCCCCTGACTTTATTCTTCGCTTTCTTCTTTGACGAGGTCATCCCCTGAAAGCAGATTGGAGGTAACCCCGGTCCGGATGATTCCCCGACCTATGTGATAGGCAAGCCAGCCAGCCCAGAAGAGGCCGCTTACGGAAATAGCAATAATCTGAACTGGCCATAACCAGGGCTGTAAGGTCCAGTACTGGCTGTAAAAGAAATCGAGAATATACGAACAAAGGGCGGATGCAAACCCCGCAAGGAGCATCATCGGAAGGTTCCATTTTTTATAGCGGCCAAGAGCAAAGGCCGCTTCTGCCCCAATCCCCTGTACCAGACCCCATATGGCGGCGGTAATTCCCCACTGGGTGATAAACCCTTCGAGGATGGCGGCCAGGACTTCTCCAAGGAGGGCCGCCCCCGGTCGCCGAATCAGAAAGGCCACCAGGGTCCCCCCAATAAACCAGACCCCCGACATAAGGTACCGTAGCCCAATGGCTTCCAGCGGTTTAGCGAGGGCTTCGATGAAGGTCCATGCCCAGAACAGAACCCCGATGGCGATGGAAAGCACCACCAGGATCACGACTTCATTGAGTTTCCAGGAAAAAAGAGCGTTTTTCCCAGCCATACGAACTCCTTTCCCGGTATCAGAGCTTTTTTCTGTTCTAAAGCAAAGGGAAAGCACCAGCATTGGAGCTCCCCCGTAGTACTTCAGAACAGGAATCCTTTCCTGTACCGGCTCCATGAGATTTGTGGCTGTGGGGATACTATGGGATTATGTCAGGATCCCTGCGCTGGCATTACCCAGATCAGGTTCAACGGGTATAATCTCAGGCCCAACGGACCACCCCACGACGGAACCAGTATAAAAAGCTTGATAAAAACTGTCAACGTCTTGAATTTTGCTCTGTATTGTTCCTTCCCTTGGCTGCCTCGGATCGGGCCCCGTCATGGCCTATCAAAAAATAATTTCTAAAAGGGGCTCTCCTTTCTCATTAGCCGGTACAATCGTACCCCATGGGGAGGCACAGTGGAACAGATCTGTTCCTGAGAAAGGGTCCAACTTTGCTGGGTGAACAGTTCTTTTGCTATCCACGGGTTTTGAGAATAGGGCTCTTCTTCGAGAATGTTTTTGAGGTCTGTTTGTATGTTTTGTTGAGTTTCGGCCAGGTTAAAGTGGGCCAGATAGTATGTATCCCCCGCTCCCCAGGCGGTCCATACTGCTGAATGTTCATCCCGGGAAAATTGTCGGCTCCCCAAGGAGCACTGACATATTTCCAGGATTTCTTGATTGGTAAGGAGTGAAAGGGTCCAGTAATCATTCATAGTAAGATCCCCGCCGAACATAAGGGGCGATCGGAACATGCACCAGAGAGCAAATAGGGTCTGTTGTTCATCTCGGGTAAGGTTGGTATATCGGGGGCCACCGTGACTGCGGATACCAATGTATCCCAGAGGAAGCATGTCCGCATCGGGCCAGTGGCCTGGACCCACAAAAGGGGCCCATTGTTCACAACGACTAAACATATCGTGAACCTGGGACCAATTATCCCACATATCGTCGGTCATACGCCACAGGTTAGCATGAGCTATAAGGTGTTCCGCTTCTGATAGAGGAGCCGGCCCCGGGGAAAGGCTCAACACGATAGGTCTTCCGCATCGGTCGATGGCTCTTCGAATACATTCTACTTCCCCTTTGTGATAAGGCCGGGCGATATCATCGACTTTAAGATAATCTACCTCCCATTGGGCATAAAGATCGATAATCGAATTATAGTAGGCCTGGGCGCCGGACTTTGTGGTGTCAATCCCATACATATCCGTATTCCAGGGACAAGTGCTGTTCACGTCAGCTATGTCTCGAGCCGTGTAGGGGGTTCCTAAAATAGGAGTGTTCCGTTCTACTGCCTGGCGGGGAATACCGCGGAGTATGTGAATACCAAACTTAAGTCCCAGCGAATGGATGTATCGAGCCAATGGGCGAAAACCTTCTCCTCCCCGAGCAGAGGGAAATCGATTTTCGGCCGGTTGGAGTCGTCCATAGGTATCCATTACTAGAACAGCATGATCGTTGTAGATATTGCTCTTAGCCTGTGGTTCATACCATTGGATATCTACAACGATGTATTCCCAGCCATAAGGTAAAAGATGCTCTGCCATATAGGCTCCATTGGCCCGGACTTCCTGTTCAGTAACACTGGCCCCGTAACAGTCCCAACTATTCCATCCCATGGGAGGTGTTAGGGCCCACTGGTGGTGCTGCATAATGAGGGATCCTCCTTATATAAAAAGTCTGGCGTCCTGTTCTTTCCCATAGAGTATAACAGTAGAATATAACATTTTTTACCCTGTATTCTGGAGGACTGTGAAGGATCAGCACCCGCCGCCCTCAACGAGTTCCTGACGTACCGGCTTGCTCCCGGATTCTATTAATTTTACCCAAATGTGGGCATGACAACGGATACGTTCCAACACACTCAACCTTTGTTTTGCAATCTTAACTGCTGCTTCCATTCCCTACCTCCTGACTATCATTTTAATGCAAGTCTAGAAGGTTAGGAATACATATTTTACTTCTAGTCCAGGCAATTTTAAAAAACAACTTGTATTTATTTCTGAATTATTATAACTATTCAACCTTTGTTTACTTGCTGTAAAAATGTTTTTGTTTCTAGCTCTAGTAACAGCTACATAAAAGACGCTAAGCTCACGCTATTTGTCAACAAAT
>NZ_PTQW01000039.1 GCF_004343725.1 Treponema sp. J25 | reverse complement strand
ACCATGTCTGTTAAATAACCAGAGGCACCACACCCCAAAATTTCAGTCTTTTCCATTTATGTGGTATACTATCCTGAATTAAGGAGGGACCTATGGGATGGTGGTACACGGTCTATTGCCGTCTTTATCAGGGTGTTTTTCGGGTAGTTTCGCCCTTCCTTCCCTGGCGAGAACCGGAACTGTACGAAGGGCCAGCAAGCGTTCAGAGGCTTCCAGAGATACTCGAGCCCCGGAGAATACGACGGGTCCTTCTTGTTACTGACAGAGGTATCGTGCAGGCCGGTCTTGCTCAAAAGGTAGCAGGAATTCTTGAAGAAGCCGAAATAGTTCCTATCATTTTTGATGAAACTGTCCCTAATCCTACCATAGATACTATTGAGGCCGCCTTACGGCGCTATATTACCGAAGGTTGCCAGGCCCTTATCGCCCTCGGCGGCGGCTCGGCCATAGATTGTGCCAAGGGAGTCGGCGCCCGCATTGCCCGGCCAAAGAAAAAAATTCCCCAATTGCGGGGGCTTTTAAAAATACGAAAAAAGCTCCCCTTTTTTGTGGCGATCCCCACCACCGCAGGAACGGGGAGCGAAGCCACCATCGCCGCGGTTATCACCAATGCGGAAACCCACGAAAAATTCACCATCCTGGATCACAGTCTGATTCCCCACGGGGCAATTCTGGATCCTCTGCTTACCCTGGGGTTGCCCCCATCCATTACCGCCACCACCGGTATGGACGCCCTTACCCATGCGGTTGAAGCCTTTATTGGCCGCAGCAACACCCGGGAAACAGAAGCCGCAGCGATAGAGGCAACCCGGCTTATCCATGAACATCTACTCAAAGTGTACCGCAACGGGCAGGATGTGGAAGGCCGGGAACGGCTTCTACGGGCCTCGTATCTGGCAGGCAAGGCCTTTACCCGGGCCTACGTGGGATACGTCCACGCCATCGCCCATACCCTCGGGGGTATGTACGGCATTGCCCATGGCCTTGCCAATGCGGTTATCCTCCCCTACGTGCTCGAATACTTTGGGAAAGCCGCCGAAAATCGCCTTGCCCTGCTTGTCCAAAAGGCGGGCATCGTGGCCCCCAGCCTCCCCCCAGAGGAAGGGGCCCGACAGTTTATTCAATATATACGAAAATTAAACAAAGAGATGAATATTCCGGAACATCTCCCTCAGATACAGGAAGAACACATTCCCCTTCTTGTTCAGCGGGCCCTTGCGGAGGCTAACCCCCTCTACCCCGTGCCGCGGATATTTGACGTCGACGACATGACCTATCTGTATCGGGTGATACAGGGGACGATCACCCCATAAAAGTCATCAGCCTGACTCAGGAGCAGTACCATGGAAACCATTCAGAAAGAACGAATCATCGGTGAATCCCGAAAATATCTAGAGATTGATGTAACAAGTCGGACCTTTCAGGTCTTTAGCCCCTCCGAGGAGGATCTGGCAGACTACCTGGGAGGAGCCGCCTTGGGATTAAAGCTTATCTACGACCGGCTCGGGGAACGACTTGGCTCGATAGATCCCCTGGGGCCAGACAATATTCTGGCCTTCATGATGGGGTCCTTCCTCGGTACCGGAGCCCCCTGTTCGGCCCGTTTTGCGGGGATCACCAAATCGCCCCTCACGGGAATCATGGCCACCAGTTCCTGCGGTGGTCCCTTTGGGCTCGCCTGCAAAACCGCCGGCTGGGACGGCCTTTTAATCCGCGGCCGGGCAACGGTTCCCCTGGTACTCCGCATCAATCGGGAAGGGGTACGGTTTGAAGAAGCCCGGGAACTCTGGGGCCTTGAAACAGGGGAAACCCAGGCGCGGGTCATGAAGAGCCCCAAAGAGGGAGCCCTGGTTATAGGCCCCGCGGCAGAACAGGGGGTGCTCTATGCCAACATTCGTTCGGGGGACCGATACCTGGGCCGGGCAGGGCTTGGTACCGTCATGGCATCAAAGAACATCAAAGCCATCGTAGCCACCGGCAGGGACTACACTATCGATGCCCGGGACCGGTGGAACTTTGAGCGGCTCAACAAAAAAGCAAAAAAGATGATCCAGCAGAACAGCTTCGTGCAGGGCTACCGGGATTACGGCACCCCCTACAACGTCCGTTTTGGGGTACAGGCAGGGTATATGCCGGTCCGCAATTTCCGGGATCGTACCGACCCCCGCTGGGAAGCCCTCTCCGGACAGGCCATGGCAGAACGGTACCGAACGATCCATGCGGTGTGCGCCTACTGTGTGGTGCTCTGCGGCCACAAAGGAACCTACCCGGATGGGAAAATCCGGCACATCCCCGAATACGAGACCATAGGGGTATGGGGTGGTAACATTGGGAACTACGACCCGGATCTTATTGGTCTCTGGAACGAACGGATGAACGAACTGGGAATGGACACCATATCAGCGGGGGTCACCGTCAGTTGGGCCATGGAGGCCGCCGAAAAGGGCCTGCGACCAAGCGAACTCGCCTTCGGGAAAACCGACAATATCCTCAAAATAATCGAAGATATCGCCTACCGCCGGGGAGAAGGGGCGGAACTTGCCCTGGGAAGCCGGCGTCTTGCCGAGCGTTATGGGGGATTGGAGTTTGCCATCCAGGTAAAGGGACTGGAACTTGCGGCCTACGATCCCCGGGCCGGCTGGGGCCATGGTCTAAACTATGCGGTGGCAAACCGCGGGGGTTGCCACTTAAACGCCTATCCTATCGGACTCGAGGCCATCTTTGGCTTTTTGCCCCCCTATAGCAGCCGCGCAAAGGCCCGGTGGGTTGCGTACATGGAAGACCTTTTTAGTGCCATCAATGCGACGCAGACCTGCCTTTTTTCTATATTCGGGTATCTCTTAGAACCACCCCTCGTTAAATTGACCCCCAAACCGATATTGCGTCTGGCCATGACCTACACGCCCCGCCTGGCCCAGGCCCTCCTAGATTATTCGGGGCTTTCCGGCCTTGTGGGGGCCATCACTGGCCGGCGTCTTACCATGAAGGATTATCTCCTGGCTGGCCGGCGCAGTCATGTTCTAGAACGATACATGAATACCCTCTGCGGCATTTCCCGAAAAGACGATACCCTCCCCCAGCGGTTTCTTACTGAAGCCCAGACGGCCCATCCCGTACTAAGCACGGTTCGGCTGGAACCAATGCTCCGTCAGTACTACCGCATCAAGGGTTACGACGCAGAAGGTCGACCTACCCTTCGCACCTTGAAGAAACTTGGTATCCGGCCTATCATAAATTCACCACAGGCTGAAAGGGTAATACTCCAATGAGGAGGTAGAGGTGCTTTCTCCCACTCTTAAGGATCAGTTATATCGGATGAACGAATGGTGGGAAAATCCAGAAGCCCGCCCTTTGATTCCCCCTTTTCGAAGGCACCTGGTAGCGCAAATACAAAAACGACTCGAATCTGGTCTTGCTCCAGCAGTAGTAGTACGAGGAAGCAGACAGATTGGAAAAACAACCAGCATCAAACAGCTTATTTTTGACCTATTAGAAAAGGGTATTCCCCCTCATCATATTTTTTGGGTTCAATTTGATGAAATTCCTGAGTTAATACAAAAGGAAAACCCTATTCTAGACCTACTTTCCTGGTATGAGAAAGAAATACTTCAAGAACGGGTGAATGCTGTCATCAGGAGGGGAGAGAAGGTCTACTTTTTTCTTGATGAGATTCAAAATATCCCAAATTGGGCCCCCCAGTTAAAACAGATACTGGATACCACAGGTATTCGAGCAATTGTTACCGGAAGCTCCGCCCTCCGGATCGAAAAAGGAAGAGATAGCCTTGCGGGTCGTATTTCCACCATTAATGCAGGACTTCTTTCTCTTACAGAAATAGGAACCCTCCGGCATAAAAAAAGTCCTCCGCCATTTTTACCTGATAATGGGATCTCTCAACTTACTCAGAAAGACTTTTGGAGAAATCTTATCATCCATGGGCAGCAGTATCGGCAATATCGGGATGAGGTCTTTTCCCTTTTTTCTCAGTATGGCGCTTATCCCATTGCCCATGCCAGTCATACACAACGATGGGAAGAAATCGCAGATCAGCTTAACGAAACCATTATTCAGCGGGTTATTCAACATGATTTACGGCTAGGAGAAAAAGGACGAAAACGGGATGCGGTGCTTTTGGAAGAACTATTCCGCATGGCCTGTCGGTACGCAGGTCAAACTCCTACTATTCAAACTATGTTAGAAGAATTACGCACCACCCTTCACGCAAACGTGGGTCCCCAACGGGTGACAAGTTATCTTAGATTCCTTAATGAAACCCTATTAGTGATTCTCATCCCCCCCCTTGAGATCCGCCTTAAAAAGAAAAAAAGCGCTTCAAAAATCTGTATTGCCGACCATAGCCTTAGGGCCAGTTGGCTACAAGAGATAATTCCACTCACAGGAGATAGTACCAGTGAGGCAGAAGCTACCTTAGCGGGTCATTTAGCAGAAAGTATCGTAGGCTATACCCTCTCTACTATTCATGGGTTAGATCTCAGTTACTATCCCCAAAGGAATAGAGAACCAGAGGTAGATTTTATCCTTACCATTGGCCAACAACGAATTCCTTTAGAAGTAAAGTACCGGAACAATATACGAAAAGAAGATCTGCAGGGAATTATTACTTTTATGGACAACAAATTCAACAATGCCCCTTTTGGGATTGTCATTACCCGGGAGGATATGGAAGAACCAGAAAGAAATAACATCCTTTTTCTTCCTCTTAAAACATTTTTGTTATTAAAATAGAGATAGACCCCTTTTGGCTGGTTCTTGATAGAGGACTACCCTCCCCAAAAATATTTGTGCCCTTAGGTAATAGGAGAGGGGGCTTTTTTACAGAGAGAAAAACACCTCGGCCCCTTTTTCGGCCCTTCGCCAATAGGGTTTCTAAAAAAGGGCCCCTTCCTTTACCATCAGTGGGACTGGGCCCTTTCAATAATTACCCAAAAATACGGCTTTTACTCTTAATAAAAATCCCTCAGGGATTCATCAATACCCTTTCGCACCTCAAACCAATAGTTTAAGGCCGTCTCCTGGGGATCCTTCTGAAACTGTTCTACCCAGTACCGGAGTTCCGGGTCATCCTTTTTTTCTACCATAAGGAGACGTTCCAGGAAGGTGCGCACAAAATCGATGTTTGCTTGGCTTTCCCAGTACACGCTGGCGTTGCGGGAATTGATCCGACTTGCAGCGATAGATATCGATTGCAGATACTGTTCCCCTTTCCCATAGAGGGCCTGGAACGCCGCAGGCACCATTTCTTCCGCCCAGCCCCGGTGAAAGCGGCACACCCCACCGTTGTCCATGATAAGTTCTTTCTTAAGCCGCTCCGCACAAATCTGCCCAAGCCGACGGGGCGGATAAAACTCTGGTCCGTAGTGCATGTAGTACTTCCCCATGATAGCCATGGGAGCTAACGCTCCAGGAGTCCAATATTGATTGGGAACCATCCAGCCCCGGCGCCCATGGGCGGTGTGGACAAAGGAATCCAGGATCCTCACCCCTCGTTCCCGCTTAATCCGCCGGGCCCACTTGCGTACCCCCTCAGAAAAATCAATAAGGCCCCGCTTCTGCAGAATCGAATCGATGAGTTCACAACCCAGTTCCGCATTGTGCATCGAGTCAGCTACCACATCAAAGTGTTTCCAATCCCAGCGGGGCATGCGGCTTACCCCCAGGTCCTCCGGCAAAAGCAAACGCCGGTCCAGGCAATCCATAAGCCAGGCGAGGACCCCACCTAAAGAGATGGCATCAAAACCGCTTGCGTCTCCCTTTTTATTGAGTTTTTCCGCTGCCCGCTGGTCAAAAATTCCGCAGAGGGGCCCCAGGGTTTGATAGGGCTCGTAATCCTTTTTATATTCCCCATTATATTTCTTACACACCGCTGCGCAGGGTTCACCACAGGTGGCCTGTTTTTTTGTTTTGATGGTTTCTTCATTAAATTGTTTAAGGTAATGATCCACAATGAATTTCTTGTGCAATTCCAGCCGTTCTTCTTCGCTCCAGTAGATGGTGCGGTAATTAAAGGCCATAATACGGCCGCCGATAGTGGCGTAGTTCACCCCAAAGGTTCCACCGGTTTCAAACTTCGGATCGAAGCGGTACTTAGTGGTAGCTTCGAAATCCTTCACCATGAGTTTTTGTTTATACTTCTCCTCAAACCACTGGTCTGCCACGGTTCGGTCCCGGAAGTCCTCATCGATCACCGTCCCACCGTAAATAATAGCCGCAATACCATGATCCTGATACAATTTTGAGCCAAAACCCCCTCGGCCAGCCCAGGTATCGATATCGGTGGCTTTACCGTTTTTTACCGGCGCCGAAAGGATACCCCCGAAATCGGTGGATTCTGCGGCGGGCCCCACCGCGAGGGCCCGATATTCTCCCTGGTAGCGGGGGCCACAAAGCTCAAGGGCATAATCCATCATGGCATAGGCCCCACCCCGACCGCTTGACCAGATAGCATGAGAATCCACCGGGATCAACTCTACCTCAATCTCTTCCCCATGGTTTCGATTCAAATAGAGGATAGAAGGAACCGGAGCCTTTTTGGAAATAGAAACCAGGTTGATACCCAGGTTATCAAAAACCAGGCCTGCCCCGCCCATGCTGGAAATGTAAAAACCCCGCCAACAGGGCGAAAAGCCGTTGATTATCAACCGGTTCGATCCCGGCAAAATAGAACCCGCAAACATACCGGTGCCAATATTCAACGTCCAGTAGCGCCCCGAAAGATGGAGCCCCAAATCCACGGGTCCAAAATAATCCTTAAGGGGATATCGCTTCATCCGGTAATAGCCGGTAGAGGCATCCACAAAGAGCACCTTCTGAGAGACCTCTTTTACTTCGGTAGCTTCCGTATGTACGCTTCCCATAGTATTACTCCCTTTGCTAAAACACTAGCAAATAAGTTCAATAAATGCAATGTTGGATATCGATAAAAAATGATTTTTTCATCTTAATTTTTCTTTTTGGGGGCCCTGGATTCATATTTTCTGGGGAACATAAAAAATTTATGGGCTTCCCCTCCTTTTCTTCCGATTCATGATATAGTAACAATATGAAGAAAACATTCGAAAACCCAAAAAACAAGCCGTTTTTCTCCCTTTTCAAGGGTATGGTGGTAGGCGTTATTCTCAGTTCCTGTTCTACCGTAGCCCAGCCAGCCCAAGGGGCGCCCCTTCAAGAAAAAGGGGTAAAGCCAACACCCTCAGCAACAGAGCTTTCAGTACAAACAGATGCTCCAGCATCGTCAGCAACGTCTCCGGAAACAGCACCCCCATTGCCGGTGGAGAGCCCCCCTACTCCATCACCCCTAGCGGTACAGTTTGCTTCCTACACACCGGAAGAAAAAATCCTTCCCCAACCCCTTGAACCTTTATCTTTTAAAGAGGTGTGGGCCTATGTACAGGCAGGAGAAGAAGCTTCTTTTGATCCCCACTGGCCCGTAAGTGATGTGGCCCTTTTCAGTGCCACCATCGGAAACACGGGTAAACTGAGGGGAGTTCCTTCCCGGGCAAAACTCAGTTCCTTCACGGGACGGGTGCACCTGGTGGTAACAGAACTTTCAAACTATGCCCTTACCCATTTTTGTCTATCCCCGGACTTTCCTTTGCGTTCCCAATTAATCCAGGATATTTTAGAGGCCGCAAAAAATTTTGATGGGCTCCACATCGACTTTGAAGCAGTCCTTGCCGAAGATAAGGATCATTTTATCAGTTTTTTAGGGGCCCTCAAAAAAGGACTAGGGAAGAAAATGCTTTCCATTGCCATCCCTGCTCGGACCCGTAAAACCAACGAAGCCTACGACTACGAACAAATCGCCTCGGTGGTAGATAAGGTGATGGTGATGGCCTACGATGAACACTGGAGTGGGAGCCAGCCCGGCTCAGTTGCTTCGCTAGAATGGTGCGAGCGGGTTGCGTCCTACGCTCTTCAGACTATTGGCCCGGCCAAACTCGTGATGGGACTTCCCTTTTATGGCCGCGCCTGGGGACACATCAACCCCTCCCGGGCCTATCGTTTTTCAGTTCTTTCTAAATTGATGGAAGAAAAAGGGATCATCCAAACAGAACTTCGCAATGAGAGTAACTATTTTGAATACACCGAACTCGTGAACGTGCGGGTCTTTTACGAAGATCACCGGACAACCCATGGAAGGGCTGCCCTTTATCGCCAGAAAGGGGTAAACCACATCGCGTTCTGGCGAATCGGACAGGAAGATCAAGAGATATGGAAATACCTTCTGGTCCAATGAATTAAGAGGCACAGCCCTTCCAATGAAGAAGGTCTCCACAGGTGAAGAGTACCTTTGGTCGGGGGCCCCTTTCTCCCCGTGGGTTCTCAAACGGGTGAATCCTGTTGTAACTAGAAAAAAGAGTTCCTTGTGTTCAGGGATTTCCGGCAGCGGCAGGTGTTCCTTTTTCTGTTTCTTGCAACCACCGGGAACGCGCTTCCTGTATCACCTCGGGGGGAATGCTGCGGATTGCCAGGGTAAGCAAAAGGGGTATTATCAATAGGTCATCAAGCTGGCCCAGAAGGGGAATAAAATCGGGGATAAGGTCGATGGGACTGAGCATGTATCCCACCGCGAGGGCTGCCCAGAATTTCGGCCAGAACCCTATACGGGGATCCCGCCGGGCATAGGACAACACGTGAAACCATTCCTGGATCTCCTGGGGACCCCACTTTTTTTTCTTTTTCTCTGATGGAGAAGAGGTCTCCAGAGGGCGCTGTTGTTTCATCACCCCTTCACCACAACCCGGCAGTAGCGCTTTTTTCCAGCCCGAAGGAGTAGTTCCCCCTCTTCCGTAATACGGTCACTCCCAATAAGGGCCGTCACGTCGCCGATGGTCTCTAATTCCTGGAAGGGCCCCCCAACTCGGGTCACAAAGGCTCCACCCTGCTGGACCAGACGCCGCCCTTCGCTCTTCGTAGGAACAAGACCCGCATCACAGAAAAGATCCACCACATTGTAGCCCTGCTCAAAGCGGGACCGGGGCAGTTCCACCGACGGCATGGCGCTTTTGTCGCCCCCACCTCCAAAGGCAGCCCGAGCGCCCGCCAGAGCCTTCTCAGCCTCTTCGGGGCCGTGAATCAGGGCGGTTACTTCGTAGGCAAGACGTTCCTTCCCTTCGTTGGGATTCTTACCGGGAGCGCAGAGGGCATCAATCTCGGCGGTAGGCAGGAAGGTAAACATCAACAGGAAGCGCCGGAGATCCGCGTCCTGAATGTTCCGCCAGTACTGGAAAAACTCATAGGGACTTGTCATGGCAGGATCCAGGAAGATTGCCCCCTTTTCAGTTTTTCCCATCTTCTTTCCATCCGAAGTGGTTACTAAGGGGAAGGTAAGGCCATAACATTCGGCCCCTTCGACCCGGCGGATGAGTTCAATTCCCGCCACTATGTTACCCCACTGATCATCTCCACCGATCTGCAGACGGCACCCATGACGGCGGTACAATTCCAAAAAGTCATAACTCTGCAAAAGCTGGTAGTTAAACTCAATAAACGAAAGCCCCGTTTCCATGCGGAGCCGATAGGCCTCAAAACTGAGCATGCGGTTCACCGAAAAGTGCCGGCCGATATCCCGCAAAAAGTCAATATAGTTCAGGTCCGCAAGCCAGTTTTTGTTGTTATCCGTAAGGGCCGTCTTTCCATCAAACCCGATGAATCGATCGAGCTGGGCCCGAATCGACTCCGCATTGGCATCAAGCTGTTCATAGGAAAGCATCTTCCGCATTTCGGTTTTCCCCGACGGGTCCCCAATCCGGGCGGTCCCCCCCCCAATCAGGGCAATTCCTCGATGCCCTGCCTGTCTGAGGTGCCGGAAGGCAAAAAATGGCACCATATGCCCAATGTGCAAGCTCGAGCCCGTGGGATCACAGCCCACATAAAAAGTAATAGGCCCTTCGTCCATGGTTCGGGAAAGGCCTTCTACATCGGTACACTGTTGAAAAAAGCCCCGTTCTTTCAGAGTTTCAAGCGCTGGATTCATAGTAGGGCCAGTATAAACTGGCCCCTTCCCATGATGCAAGGGGAAAACGAAAAAGGTCGAGGGAAACCAGCTCTTATTTACCTTTCCCGTGTTCTTTTTGACTTAATTCGAGCACTAACGACCAGGTTCCGGCGGAGCCCCGATACAGGGGTTCTATCATGGCATCATTGTATTTCAACTTGATATAGAGCGCATAGGATACCAGGGACCATTCATCATACTCTGCCTGGCGAACATTCCCAAGGGAATCAAAACCAAGGCCAATGCTATAGCCGAGGCCATATTGTTTTTCATACCAGGCCCCGAGGATAATAAAGCCAAGGCAGGTTTCTCCGTAAAAATATACTTTATCCCACCAATTCTCTGGCAAAGATGCGATGGTGCTCGCCAGTTCATCCGCAGAAGTAATAAGGCCTATTCGACCGGAAAAAAAGATAACATTAGCCACATTTTTTATATAATTTTCTAGACTGTCCAGCGAAGATACATCGACCATGGTATCCCCTATGGCAAGCTTTACACTAAGTCCTATATGAGAAAGGTCCTTTTCTATTTTGTAGTTTGGGGACTTATAAATATTCTCATACATCAGCCCTGGCCAAAAACTAAAAAGCCGCTGATTTATCAATTTGAATAACAAAGAGGTGTTTAAAAAAGAACCAAAAACAGCTCCCGCCCGAGCGACCAGGGCCCGGGTATTAAGGGTTCCATTTGCCACAGGGGTAATATCGAACATAAAAGAGGGTAAATCCAGGTAGGGTTGAGCCTCTTCTTTTTCCGCAAGGCCCGTTACCTCATGGACAAAATTAAGTCGCCATCGACAGGAGGCCCCAAGCAAGACATTTCCCCACCATGACTGTATATTCCCTCCCGTAAATATGCGATGCACATAGGCCAGGTGACTATCCAGGGGCCACCACTGGTAATTTTGCATAGAGATGTTATACCCCAGGAACAGTCCCAGGCTACCGCTATCGCCTATCTCTCCGATAGGACTTGCAAGATAAAATTGATAGGTGTTTATTTTCTTCTCCAAAAAGATATCATTCTGGAATTTTACTCCCAACCCCAGTCCCGTAAGTTCCTGAAGCTGACTATTAAAAAGGGTTTCTTCTTTGTTAAAAATATTGATTACCGACTGAGCAATAAGGGGCTGTACCATTAAGAACCCCATGCTTAGCACGAGTGGTATGAGAATACGGATCCTCATCTCTCCTCTCCTCTACTCCTTATAGGTTTGAAACAGGGCCGGTTATTCCCATTCCTGTTTTTAGCCCGCCACGGAATGATTTTTTTCTAAAGGGAAATAAAGGTAAAACCGGCAGCCCTTGCCTTCTTCGGTAGCGATTTTAATGCTTCCTCCTGTAGCATACACCCGATCTTTCACGAGAGATAGGCCGACGCCACGCCCACTGTGGAGATCCGCCTCATCCTGGGTACTAAAACCGGGGGAGAAAATATACTGCAAAAGCTGTTGCCGTTCCTTACTCGGCTCAATTCGCATACCCCGCCGTTCCGCCTGCTGTCGGATCCGTTCGAAACAGAGCCCATTCCCATCATCCCCTACCACACAACACAGTTGGTCTCCCTTCTTTTCAAGACTCACAAAAATAGTCCCCGCCGCGGGCTTGCCCTTCCGCTGTCGTTCTTCGGGGGTCTCGATACCATGCACTAGGGCATTCCGCACCAACTGGATGAGAATTTCCTTAAGGAGCCGAAAATCAAGCTGCTGGAGAGCCCCATGTTCCAGGGTTCCCACCGAAAGGGTTGCCTGTTTCCCTAATTCATGGCAGAGCTTCTTTATCGTCCGCTCCAGGGTTTGCACCAACACCTGTTCTTCCTGCAATTGAGAACTGGTAGCCGAAAAAGAACGAATTCGATTCAGCAGTTGTTCAAAGGTGTCCTTTTCTCGATAAACCTTTTCAATTTCCACGGTAAGATGGAGCATATCCTGGAAGGTTATCTCTTCTTTATTCTGGATGAGCTTTATCTCCTGTTCCAGGGAATGGAGCTTTTCTGCAAAGTCTGAAAGCCCCAGGATAACCGCATTGGCCTTTACGGCATGAATGTACTGATACACCTCCAAAAGGGTCTGGCGGTTATCCTCCTCTGAGTTTTTCAAGGCTCCGTTTATATGGACAAACTGATAATCCATTTCCTGGATAAAATCTTCAAAGATCCGGGGATCCACGTGGACAACCTCAAAGAGGGCCCGCATTTCCTGCTGCCGTTTTTTCTCTTCTTCTTCGAGTTGCCGCCGCAGTTCTACTTCCCGCGTTAAATCCCGTAAGGTACAGAGGAGGTAGGCCTCGCCGTTCTCCCGCTGGAGACAACTACACGTCACCGAAAGGGTGCGCGGCGCAGTTCCCCCCGGGGGAAGGTAGGTAAACTCCTTAAGGGGGTTGATATCTTCTAGCATGGCAGCATCAAAGCGTTGTTCTAACACCATGGCAAAAAAATCTTCCAGGAGTCCTTTTTCTTTTGCAGAAAGAGAAGGGGAAAGGATATCCAGAAAAATCTCGCCGGTAAGGTTAGTTTTACCCAGCATGGCCTCAAGAATGGGAGAATACTGGCCCTGTATTTTCCCCTGCCTATCGAGCAAAAACAGGGCTTCCCGCAGGTTATCCTTCATGGCCGCTATCTGGTCCCGCTCTTCCTTAAGAGAAGCCGTAAGTTTCAGGAGCCGCTGGTCCTTGTTCATCTTGGTAATCTCGTACACCATCGTACAAAGGGTAACCAGGAGATAGACGCCGATACCGCGGAAGGCAAAGGCTGCTTCATACTTCTGAGGGCTGAATCCTGGGACCAAAACCACCATCCCCAGGAATATACCAAGCAGGGCCGTTAAGAGACTTCCCAAACGGATTCCCAAAAGGAAGATAGCTAAAAGAGGAAAGGAATAGGCCCAGAGAACCCCCGAGTTTTGTACGCCCCCGGTATACACCAGAAACGCACAGAGCCCCATGAACGAAAGGACCGTGAGACCCGATGACCAGATAAAGGGAGCGGGTGTCCTAAGAAGGACAAATCCCACTAGCGTAATCGCTGCCATGGAAAAATCGAGGATCCCCTGCAGAAAGGCCTGCTCTCTAAAACTTTCTACTCCAAATAGAACAAGGAGGGTACAACCCACAAATATCATGGAATTGAGGAGCACGTACCGGATCGTCATATCCATTTTTTCTGGATCGTCTTCCCTGAAGAACTTTCCGCTCGTCATCAGGTTGATGAAAAAATTCGAAGACCCCTTACTCATATTTTAAGCCCTCCCTCTTTGTTTCCAGGGCCACAGAGAGGCAGAATTCCTTTCCTCCCTGGACCGTAAAGGGAATGCAAATGATGCGGGTTTGCTCAAGCGGCCAGGCGATATGATGATTTGGCCCATCTACGATGGTGGGGAGAGAAATAACCAGTTTAAAACTTTCCTCAAGGCCTTTCTTGGCATTCCCGGCGATGATATTGATGAGTTCTCCCACCGCGTCGACCACATCTTCATTCAGGGCTGGCTGTTCTCTACCCGTTAACGTAGTCGTTATGGCCAGGGCCAGGTCTTGCTTTAAAGAAAGCACCACCGCCCCCCGGGCTTCGCCGGTAAGCCCAATAACCCCCGAAATATCCCAGGCATGGGGACTATTCATCTCGCAAATGTAGGGACGTCCCACGGCAATATCCATCCCCACCATGTTGGTAAAAACTCCGCTTGTGGCTTCCACAAAGGGCTCAATGTACTTTTCCATTTATATCACTTCCTTTACCTAAATAATCCCGGGCGAGGACAATGGCTGACCCACTACCACGCCCTTACTTTTAATCCCTACAAACAGATTCACCCCGAGAAGTAAGACTACCGGGCATCCCCCTACGGAAAGACAATCTTTGAAAGCTTTTCGTAAAAAATTCGCTCATTTACCGGCTTCACGATATAATCGGTAGCCCCATGTTTCAGCGCTTCGATCACATTGTAGCGGGCGGCTTCACTGGTAACCATTACGATGGGAAGGTTCTTGTATTGTTCCATGGCCCGGACCTTCTTAAGAAAATCGATGCCCGAAAGCTCCGGCATGTTCCAATCCAGGAGAACCAGGTCGATAGGATGTTGTTCCAGCAACATCAGGGCTTCCCGTCCATTGGGCGCTTCATAGAAGGTACAGGGGATGTTAAGGGTCGCAAAGGTATTCTTGACGATGTTTCTCATAATGCGAGAATCATCCACCACGAGCACTTTTTTTTCTGACATAGGGGAACTCCAACATTACTACATTTCTTGCAATTATAGTGCAAAAAAATTAAAAAACAAGGGAAAAAAAACTGAACATGTTGTAAATTTGTCCTTCTGATAAACAAAAAGCGGAACAGAGAGGAAATAGCATACTTATATGAATTTGCCGTTATCCCATGGGACAATAAAAAGGGGCCCCTCATGCTTTATTTTGAAAGGCCCCTTCTTAATATCTTCATTACTTTTCTGCGCTGGTTTTATCCTTTGGTAGCCTTAAGCATCCAGATTTTCTTTTCCAGATCTCCAATGTAATCGGCGAGCATATTGTCGGTAGCTGGATCATCCGTTTCGGAGGCTACCCTGCGGGTCTGTTTATATTCCGCAAGGAGATACTCAAAATCCTTGATTATCCCCGATAGCACATCTTCCGCCGTATAGGCGTTTTTCCCTGCATCGGAGATAGCGGTGTTACTCGCATAGGACCGTACACTCGCCGGCGCCACGCCCCCAAGCTGAACGAGCCTTTCTGCTATTGCGTCAAACTGCTCGTTAATATCGTCATAGTAGGTTTCCGTAAGTTCATGGAGCACCTTAAACTGGGGACCTCGAACATGCCAGTGATAATCATGCAGTTTGATAAACAGGGCTGCTAGATCTACCACATGTTGTGAAAGTCGATCTTTTACGTTGCTACTCATAGCCATACTCCTTATCATTGAGATATTAAGAATTATGCAGAAAGTATGCCAAAGATTATTTTATTATAAATAAATGAATTAGTATTTTTTATTATCAGAAAAATAGTAACTGGTGAATAAAAATCACCGATATTTCGGTTAAACCTATATATCGGTGAATCTTGTAAAACCTTCCTTGGTAGAACAAAAGAGAGCACAATAACCTCTAGCCGTTTTACCCAGAATTAGTTTAGAAAAAAACGAGGATTCTTCACACTTAACCACAAAAAGCGGGCCCCCAGAAAAAGCCATATGTAACACACTACTTTTTATCACCACCTTTTTCAGTTCCCATAATTATGATAAGAAAATATATGTGATTCTCAACTAAGATTAATTTTTAAAGAGGCAATACGATGATTCCTGATTCGATTGAATTTATGTATGATCGTCAAAAGTATACCCTTAAATATATTAGCACCTTCCGTTACATGATTTTTAAACTCTACCAAGAAGGGCGGCTCATTCATAAAGAAAAAATCCGGCTTACCGCCTGGTATAGCCAAAAATTGTCTCATCAGTTTCGGGTCCCGGAAGGGAACACATTCTTAGAACTTCAGTTTTTCGTCGGGCAAACCGAAGAAGAACCCCTGGCCTATGCGCTGCTTATTAACAAAACCCTCATAAGCGGGGTGGATCCCCAGCGTCTTAAAGAAGTTGATCCCCTTGATCTTCCTCAGGAGGAGCAGCGAAATCCTTTTTCGAGGGCCCTTACTTATCTCTCACCAGTCATTATAGTAATAATAAGCGATACTATAGATAATAAGTTAGAGCCCATCACCCATTACCTCATGATAGCCCTTGTTAGCGGAGTCATGATCGCCTTCGTAGAGGTTCTTTTTGATAAGGTTCACAAAGCAATTAGATCTCTCTTACAAAAACGACGTCAGCCCACTTCTTAAGGACCGGCTCCTGCTTAACTTCCCTCTGGGGAGCCTTCATAGCGGGGACAATAATTAACCGCCCGCTGGGACAGGATTCCCCGACCATTGCCAGTGTGCCCGACGGTAAGGCGTTCTACGAAGTCCCCATAGGGGCTTCTGCCAGCCCCATTCCAGCCCGTTTCCGCTATGGCAAGGAGCCGGGGGAACATCATGTACTCAAGTCGTCGGGGATCCCGGATAAACTCGGTCCACACATTGGCCTGGATGCCCCGGAAACGTCCGGCGGCCAGCGCCACCGCACCTTCTGTATCAAACCCAGGGCTCTTCCGAAGGGTCATAGGTGCCGGAGAAGCATCTCCCGCTTCCTGGTTCGATGGCATAAGCAACCTAAAGGGATCGAATTCGTACACGTACTGTAGGCTTGCCGCCGCAGGGCTTCTGTAGCCAATTCCCGGGGATTGGCGTCTATTCTGGGTCTGCACAAAATCAAAATAATACGGGAAAGAAGGACTTATAACCAGCTCCCTTCCCTGGGCAAGGGCCCGTTTACTCTGCTCATCAAGCCAGGCACGCCAATGCACCACATTGCAGCCATTAGGGAGGGTAGAATCTAACACCTCATCCCAGCCAAACACGGTTTTTCCTTTTTGGGTAAGATAGTCCGTAATTTCCCGAATAAAATAGCCATGGAGATCTACCCAATGTTCTAAGCCGAGGGATTCTTTTTTGCTCCTACAGCGGGGACAGGCTTCCCATCGGTCCGTGGGACACTCATCACCCCCAATGTGAACGTAGGGCCCCGGAAACAACTCGCACACCTCATCCCAAATTTGCTTGACGAAGGGGAGAACGTCGGGGTTCCCCATACAGAGAACATCCTCAGCGATTCCCCACTCGGTACGAACGGTAAAGGGCCCACCGGTACAAGAGAACTCGGGGTGACTTGCCAGCAACGCCTGGGCATGACCGGGGAGATCGATCTCCGGTATCACCGTAATACCCCGATCGGCCGCATAGGCCACAATCTCCCGGATATCCTCCTGGGTATACAACCCGTTTCTCATGGGATCTCCCCCATTTCTCTGGGAACCTATTTCGGTAAGTTCCGGGAACTGGACAAGTTCTAAGCGCCATCCCTGGTCATCGGTTAAGTGCCAATGGAAGCGGTTTATTTTATAGAGCCAGGCAAGGCTCAGGATTTTCTTAAGTTCCGAGGGGGGAACAAAATGCCGGGCAGTATCGATCATAAGCCCCCGCCATTCCAGGGAAGGGCCGTCGGTAATTACTCCACAGGGAATTTTAAAACGCCAGCCATCCCAGCCAAAGTGCAATAACTGTATCACCGTGGCGCAGGCCGCGGCGGCGAGTTCCTTTTCCCTATTGACTTCAGAGGGACTCTGCTCAACGGAACCGCTTACCGTAATCACTATTTTTTCGGGGCTTATTTCCAACCTATAGCCTTCTGACAGAGAAGTCCCCGCCTTTCGTATCTCAAGGGGTACTACCGGTACCTGGGAAGCCTGGAAATTACCGCCAAACAAAGACACAGCATCAGGGCCCTGGCGCTGGCCATAGGCGATTTCCTCTTCTCTGCTTAAGGGGGCCAAAACCGCCTCTCCAAAGGCAACTCGGATTTCTTCTTGAAGGGCCCGCAAAACCCCTAAAAAACAGGGGTCTCCCCGCAGACGTAATACCCCGACAACAAGCGGTTCTTCATGAAACACCCACTGTTTGGGATAGGGAATAAGGGGAATCTTTTTCATAACCACCTCGCTTCACAGAAAACGCCCCGGAGGGGACTCTCGTTCAAGAAATTCTTACCTCAGGAAGATAAGCACCGACCCGGCCACCGCGAGGGCAGCCCCCAGCACTTCTACTACATGAATTTTTTCTTTATTTATGAGCACCGAAGGGAAAATAATCAAGATCGGCGTCAGTCCCATGAGGGTTGCGGCCACCCCGGTGGCAGTATGCTGCACCGCCACAAGGCCCAAACTAACCCCCAGGAAGGGGCCAAAAAAAGCACCTATCGAAAGGGCAAGCAGGGCCGCCCGATTCCTGGTTGCGACCACCACTGCCTTCACCTGCCTTCCCATAAGGGCTACCAAAAGAAAGCCCGCCAGTCCCGCTATCACCCGTATCTGGGTTGCCGCAAAGGGGTCAAAGGAAGGGGCCCCAATCTTAGAAAGGATAAGGCCCCCCGCCTGCCCCAGGGCCGCGAGAAAGGCACACACAAAGCCCCGGATCCTCAGGCCCCCTTTCTTAGATTGATGAGGGGGTTCGGTTATCCCAGAGGAATCCTCTGAGTTCTGCGTCGTAGCGGGGTGTACATCGCCAGGCCCCTGCAGCACCAGTTCTTTTTCCGCAAGGCGTTTTTTTTCAAGCACCACCCACAGGATGGCCCCTATAACGAGGACCATTCCCACAAGGCCCCGGAGAGAAATGGACTCCCGGAGAATAAAAAAACTTAACAGGGCGGTTATTAAAGGATAGGAAATAAACACAATCTGGGCAGTCCGGGCCCCGATATCAATGTAAGACTGGAACAAAAAAATATCCCCAAAGGTAAACCCCACAAGTCCCGACAAAGAAAGCCAAAACCATACTGATTGCGGGGCATGCAGAGGCAAGGCTTCCCCTGCCACAACCAGACGAAACACCATAAAGAGGAACAGGGCTACCACCAGTCGCAGGATGTTTAAGGCCAGGGACCCAATTCGTTTGGCCGCCCGTTCAAAGGCCAGGGCCGTAATGGTCCAGCAAACACTCGTTGCAAGACCAGCAAGCTCACCAAGATGTGCATTCATAGGTCTGTCATACCATGGGACAGTTACACCATACAAGGGGACCGCGGGGGAGATTTTTCCCTTAGAGGAAATAAAAAAAGAGGGGCCCCCATTCTTCGTCCCACTATGTCTTGCCAAAACCGCTCGGGAAGCCCATACTGGACCTATGCGTCCATTTCAGGTTGTTGCCCCTTACGGGCCCGCCGGCGATCAGGGAAAGGCCATCGAAGCCCTTGCCCGGGGTATTCGGGAGGGAAGGCCATTCCAAACCCTTAAGGGGGTTACGGGATCGGGGAAAACCTTTACGATGGCTAAGATCATCGAGGCCGTCCAGATGCCCACCCTGGTGATCAGCCACAACAAGACCCTGGCGGCCCAACTGTATCGGGAATTTAAAAGCTTTTTCCCCCACAATGCGGTGGAATACTTTGTTTCGTATTACGATTACTACCAGCCCGAAGCCTATGTGGCGAGCCGGGATCTCTACATCGAAAAAGATGCTTCTATAAACGATGAGATTGAACGGATGCGCCTCTCGGCGACCCGGAGTCTAATGGAACGGAACGATGTCATCATCGTGGCCACCGTCTCCTGTATTTACGGCCTTGCGACACCGGAGGTGTACAAGAAAATGACCGCCACCGTCAGCCGGGGTGAACGGCTCGATCCGGCGAACCTGATGAAACGCTTCGTGGAACTCCAGTATGAACGGAACGATGCGGTGCTTGACCGGGGTCGGTTCCGACGTCGGGGGGACACCATTGAAATATACCCCGCCTATCTGGAAGAGGCCTATCGCATCGAGTTTGATTGGGATGAGGTGGTCCGGATCCGCCGCTTTGACCCCATCTCGGGAGAGGTCCTGGAAGAACTCGATCGGGCCCTGATCTATCCGGCTAAACAGTTCGTACTTCCCCAGGAGATGATCGACCGGGCGCTGGATCGAATCCGGGAGGAACTGGCTGAACGGTACGCCTACTTTCAACGGGAAGGCAAAATGCTCGAGGCAGAGCGAATCAAGACCCGGGTAGAGTACGACCTGGAAATGCTCTCCGAGATGGGTTACTGTCCGGGAATTGAAAACTACTCTGCCCCCCTGGCGGGGCGCGCCGCCGGCGAGCCACCGGATACCCTCATCGACTACTTTCCCCGACAGCATCTTACCTTTATCGATGAAAGCCACGTAACCCTTCCGCAAATCGGGGCCATGTATGCGGGGGACCGTTCCCGAAAGCAAAGTCTGGTGGATTACGGCTTTCGCCTGCCGTCAGCTTTAGATAACCGGCCCCTCCGGTATGATGAATTCATGGAGCGGCTTGATAAGACCATCTTCGTTTCCGCCACCCCGGGGCCCGAAGAATTAAAGCTTTCCAGCCAGGTGGTGGAACAGATTATCCGCCCCACGGGGCTTCTGGATCCCGAAGTAGAGGTACGTCCCACGGAAGGACAGATGGAAGATATTTATGGAGAAATTCGAAAACGCATTGCCCAGGGTGAGCGCTCCCTTGTCCTGACACTTACCAAAAAAATGGCCGAGGACCTGACAGATTACCTGTTAGGGCTAGGGCTGAGGGTCCGTTATATTCACAGCGAGGTAGAAACCATCGAACGGGTAGAGATTCTTACCCAACTCCGTCAGGGAGATTTTGATGTCCTTGTGGGAATCAACCTGTTACGGGAAGGTATCGACCTCCCGGAAGTTTCGTTTATCGCAATTCTAGATGCCGATAAGATCGGCTTTCTGCGCTCCGTCACAAGCCTTATCCAGATCATCGGCCGGGCCGCCCGGAACGCCGCGGGTAAGGTGGTCATGTATGCGGACCGCATGAGCGACGCCATGAAGGAGGCCATTGCCGAAACCAGGCGGCGTCGGGAAATTCAGATGGCCTACAACCAGGCCCATGGCATTACTCCCACCACCATTAAAAAGGCCGTCCAGGACATTCTTATCCGGCATCAAGAAGAAGAAAAGGCTGCGGTCCAGACAAGCCTGGAGGTACTCAAAAAATCCCACAACCTGCTTATCCCTGCTCAGCGAAAGGCGTTGATAAAAGTCCTGGAAGAACAGATGCTCGAACACGCCAAGCGCCTGGAATTCGAGCAGGCCGCGGTAATCCGGGATGAAATCGAGCGAATCCGGTCCCTCAACACCTGAAGAAATCTTTCCTTTTCCCAAATGGCTGATAAAAAAACGCCTCCTGGCGCCCCCTCGGGTGCTTTCCCTCAGGAGGGGGAAGCCGTCCGGTGAGTGACACTCCATCGTTTGGCTTATCTTCAAGGGTAAGGCATGGGAGGGAACGGCGTCCCATTGTTCGGCCTTCTCTCAGGGGCACGGTATCGGGGGAACAGTGCCCCCACCTTAGCGGGTGTTTTTAGTTTTTGCCCCTTCCTAGAAGGTAGCTATTCCAGGGGTCGGCCCCCTTACGGGGTAGTTTTACCCCTTCCTTTCCGAAGGGCCCTGCTATACGGCGGCCATGAGACTGCGCTGGAATTCCCCTTCTGAGAGTTCCCCCTGCAGGTAATCCCGGATAAGGGCCTGAATCACCGGCGGAAAGGCCTTCCAGTATCGTTTGGGCCAATCCCCCAGTTCGCTCCGAAGGGCCTGGTCGGTGGCCCCATCCATCCTTCCCTGGGAATAGTCTAGAAACTGGCTAATCATGGAAAGCAACAGGTCCCGGGGAAGTTCCCCAGAGGCTTTGCCCTTTCTCTGTTGATTTCGACGGCGGGAGGCTGATACCGGTTCAAGCGCTTCTTCCTGCTCTTCGTCTTCTGCTTCCCAGTCTTGCTCCGCCCTTTCTGTACCGCCGGTCCCCGGGGAAGGCACACCCCAGGCCTCAAGAAGTTCTTCTATTTGTGCATCCGTAAGCTCCGGCGCCTCCCGGCGAAGCATCTCCACCACCATGTTCCGAACCGTGGCCCGGATGCTATCCAGGCTCCCCTGCAGGTTAATCTGAGATGCCACCGCTTTTGCCCAGCTCTGAGGATCGGGGATCTTTTGCTCCCCAAACATGGCAAGGTCCCGCTTGCGGCGCACTACCGCCGCTGCCACCACCTCGATAGACCGGGCATCACACCGGTTAAGAATATAATCTAAAACTTTTACCAATTCTGGATCCGCCATAGGGCTAGCATAGAACAGGACTACTTCTTAGGCAAGGGCTTATTCGAGATTGACCAAACGAACCAGGTCCAGTACAACCATCCTATGCGTGTTGTGTTTCTTGGTACGGGGACCTCCCATGGAATACCCGTGATAGGATGCGAGTGCCCTGTCTGCACCTCCGTGGATCCCCGCGACAACCGGTATCGGTCATCCCTCTACCTAGAAAGTACCGAAGCCGGTGCACATCAATCGACCCACATGGTGATTGATGTGGGACCGGAATTCCGGTTGCAGGCGATCCGGGCCCACATCACTCAGCTTGATGCAATTCTCCTTACCCATGCCCATGCGGACCATCTTCACGGCCTCGATGATATTCGGCCTTTTACGAAAGAGAGGGCTCTTCCGCTCTATGCCAACCGGTCAACCATAGAGGAACTGGGTCATCGTTTCAGGTACCTTTTTAAAACCACCCAAGAAGGAGGGGGTAAGCCTAAGGTGGCACCCCAGGTATGTACCGCCATGCCCTTCAGGCTAGGGGCGTTTACTATTATTCCTCTACCCCTCTTTCATGGGGAACTCCCCATCTTAGGATGGCAAGTACAGGAAAATACCAGGAGCCTTACCTACATTACCGATGCGAGTCGTATTCCGCCCCAAACCCTGGAACAATGCACCGGAACCGATTGCCTTGTCATTGGGGCCCTTCGCCAGCGTCCCCATCCAACCCATTTTACCTTTGACCAGGCTTTGGAACTTATTGCAACCATCAAACCGCGAAGGGCATACATCACCCATCTGTGTCATGAACACAGTCACGAAGAAATCAGAGAGTTTTTTAGTGAAAAAAGAAAGGGACTTCTCGCAGGAGCCGTGGGTTTCCCTGAAACCCTTACACCGGCCTACGATGGCCTTACCCTGGATGTGTAAGGGGATTCATTCGGTGGAGGTGGGCAATTTTAAGGGCAATCCTCATTCGTAGAGGGGACACCATTCGTTATAGGGGAAGCATCCCAAAGCCCTGTTCCGAGACCTGCCCATTAAGGCCCCGGATTTCTGGACCTGGGGGCTTTTAAAGATCGGCCTTTTACTCAGCGATAGGGGAAAATAAAAAAACCCCTGGTGTTCACCAGGAGCTTTCCTCCTCCAATTCCCTAAAAAAGGGAAATCACCCTTTTCCCCGGCGAGAAGCAGCTACAAGCGCCCCTCCCGCGACTGCTTACACCTTCTTGGTAATAAAATCGCTTTTCAGACAGCGGGTACAAATCTTAAGGGTCGCCGTGGTACCCCCAATCTCGGTCTTAACTTTTACCAGGTTGGGTCTCCAGGTCCGACGGGTATGATTATTGGCGTGACTGACCTTATTTCCCGTCACCGTATGTTTTCCGCAGATATCGCATGTCCGTGACATAACAACCTTCCTTCGTCTAACCTACCACACAAATTGGGCTTTACTATAGCCGATTATCAAAATAATGTAAAGGCCCTGACAATACTATTCCCCGCATAGTGGGAGCCCCTCTCATAATCAGATCTCAGGGTATACCGGCGGCCTACCGCCGCCCTCTTATCATGTAGCCAATCCGCCTAGGGATAGCGTCGTTTAAAGGCCCGCACCCGGGCTGCGGCCGTAGTGGTCCAGGGGCTCCGATCGCCCCGGGCAAGGTACCGAAAACCGATACCTGCCACCATGGCCCCGTTATCCCCACAAAGAGAAAGGGGCGGGAACAGACAACGCAGATCCTTTTCTGCGGCAAGGCGCTGTCGAAGGTACGAGTTAGCCGCCACCCCTCCCCCGATAACCACCGTCCTCAGGCCCGTATCTTCCACCGCCCGAAACAGGGCCCGCAGCAGAATTTCGATGGCCGCCTTCTGGAACGAGGCGGCCACATCTTCGCTCCGATAATTCCCCGTTACAGGGTCCCGGGGAACCTCTTTTACTCTAAATTGATCGATCTGATTAATTACCGCCGTTTTAAGGCCCGAATAGGAAACATCGTACCGATGTTCCCCTTTGTAGAGGTTGGGAAGGGGGAACCGAAAGGCCTCGCTATCGCCCTTTTGAGCAAGTCGATCAATATAGACGCCCCCCGGATAGCCAAAACCATAATACTTCGCCACCTTATCGAAGGCCTCGCCCACCGCATCATCGATGGTAGTCCCCAACACCTCGATGGTATCAAAATCTTCTACCTTACAAAGAATACTGTGCCCCCCCGACACGAGGAGCCCCAAAAAAGGGTAGGTTACCTCTTCCGTCATGAGGGGGGCATAGAGGTGGGCAAGCATATGATTGACCGCCACAAAGGGAAGATTCCGGGCATAGGCAAAGGCTTTAGCGAAACTCACCCCCACAAGGAGGGAACCTAACAGTCCTGGATGGGCCGTAACCGCCACCCCATCGATTTCAGATACCTGGCAATGGGCTTCTGTAAGAGCCCGTTCGACCACCTCGTAGATCCATTCGGTATGCATCCGGCTTGCCAGTTCGGGTACCACCCCATTATAGGGGGCGTGATGGGGAATCTGGGTGACTACCACATTAGAGAGAATGTGTTTTCCATCTTCCACCACCGCCGCTGCACATTCGTCACAACTTGATTCAATCCCCAAAACCTTCATCTTCAAAATTTCCCATCACGATGCGAGAAACCGTACTCAATGTAAAGCCCTGGGCTATCAATTCAGGGTAGAGTTCTTCCAGCGTTGCCGCCAGTTCAGAAGACCAGACGTGTCCAATCATAACCGCGGCCCCCTTCTTTTCTGCTTTCTGGACGCCATCCCGAATAAACCGAATCATCGTTTCTTTTTCCTGTACATTATCGATGAACACGTCCCGTTCTCCTATAGGTAATCGAATTTCTTTTGCCACCAGCGGCACTACCGTATCAGCGGTAGTGCGTGAGTCTATATAATATAATCCATGTTCCTTACAAAAAGCCAGTACTATTTTCATGATCCGGGGATCCGAGGTAATCCGTGATCCCTGATGGTTATTTATCCCTACCACCGGGCCTACCTCTGTCAGGTTTTTCTCTAGCACCCGCCGGATCTCTTCTTCGCTCATAGTACTGTAAATGGCGCCCGGTCCTGGATTCTGCCCCCCTACTGCTTCCATCGGCTGGTGCAAAATCACCTCCTTTCCCGCGGCCCGAATCCGTCGCGCCACTTCCGCCGAATAGGGAAGTCCCGGAAGCACCGCAATAGTGAGGGGGAAGGGAAGCCGTAAGAAAGGGGTTACCTCATGCAGGTTATTACCCGCATCGTCCAGGATGATGGCAATGGTACCCTTTGTTTTTGGTTGGGGTGTAGGGGGTCGTTCTATGACGCCCCCCGCCGGGCGGGACACTGCAGAAGAGGAAGGGATCCGTTCCACCGAATTTTCCGGTATTCTAGAGGCCCTTGAAGAAGGGGAGGCCTCTATGGGAGCGCCCCTTCTTTGTATTCCCGTGACAGAATTCTCGCCCTCGACGTATCCTGGCTTTTCAGGACTGGCGGCCCCGCCAGGGGTCCCAGGTTTTTCTGCAGGCCCATAGGAACCTTCCGGAGAAAGGGGGCCCTGCGGTTCCAGGGAAGAAAGAGGATCGGACCCCTCCGATGGCGCTCCTTCTGGAGAGGCCGGCGGTGGCACAGAGACACCAGATCCGCCGGGGACATCCTGTTCCACAGGCACATTGGAAAGGGCCCTTCCTATCAATATTACGGTCGTTCCTATGACCGCCACGCCAATACAGAGGGCAGTGATAAGGGTGACCCGGAGCCTATCTTCCCACGTGGGGGAACGCTTTCTGGTAGCCCTTCCAGGTTTCTTTTTTTTCGATACCGTTGATTCAGGGGTTCCCTTTTTAGGGGCCCCTTTCCCATTGTTTTTTGGTGGCTTTGAAGGGTTCACCCTTGTATGGTATCGAGATTCACCGATTTTAACAATAACTAAACTGCATATACTCTTTTAGTTCTGCCGCATTTTCCTTAAATTTCTTAAGGGCCCGCAGTTCAATTTGCCGGACCGTTTCGGGGGAAAGTCCCATTTCATCCCCAATCTGCTTAAGGGTATACTTTTCGCCCCCAAAGAATTCAAAGCGGTACATAAGGATTTTCCGTTCCCGTTCCATAAGCTTTTCGAGGAAACGGAGGGTATCTTCCCGTACCGAATTCCGCAGGAATTCCACATCGGGGCAATACGTCCGGTCTTCATACAGTTCAAGAAGACTCGTCGTATCATCCTTTCCGGTTTCCGCATCAAGGGATACCATGGTATTAGAAAGGGAGAGAATCTGGTCCACCTCTTCTGGTGCCATGTGCACTTCCCGGGCAAGTTCCTCCGCCGTAGGCTCGCGCATCAACTCCTGGGAAAGGGCATTATAGGCCCGCTGTATTTTTTTCAGGGCCTCTTCTTTCCGATGCGGGAGCCGGATAGAACGGCGTTTATTCACCAGGGCCCGGCTAATGGCTTGTTTAATCCACCAACTGGCGTAGGTCGAAAACCGAACATTTTTCTTGAAATCATATTTTTGAGCCGCCCGGATCAGGCCCAGATTTCCTTCCTGAATCAAATCCATAAGGGGAATATCAGAAGAGGCAAAGCTCCGGGCAATCTTAACCACCAGTCGCAGATTAGCCTTGATTAATTTTTGACGGGCCTCCTCGTCGCCCTGCATAATCCGGCGAGATAATTCCAGTTCTTCTTCAAACGAAAGCAAAGGGGTGGCACGGATTTCATCAAAATAGGTCTTGAGCACATCATCGTTGCTTTCTTTTTTCCCTCTCCTTGCCATGATAACCTCCGGAATTATATTCCACTAATACATAAGCAAAATCCGTGCCATCTAATACGATAAATAAATAATTTCTCTATGTATCATTCAGATAAAGAATTATAACAATCTTTACAATTCGCATATGGGAGGAAGGAAAAAATTGTATACTTATTCATACAATTTGACTATTTTCTCTGTATAGAAAAAGACACAAAGCTATGGTACCATAGAGCTATGAATGTGGGCATTACCTGCCAGCACCAGGGAAAAGATGGCTTTTTTACCGTATGCTGGTCAAAATTACAAAAGGCAGACCGGCATACCATTGCCCGTTCGGTGCCTGCGGTGGGGGGAATCTACGAAATTTATTGGATGGATGATCACAACCATCTGCGTCTTCTTACGGTTGGGAATGCCCGCTATGGGGGCCTTCGCTCGGAAATCCGCCGTCTTACGGATCCCTCGCTGGTAGAAAACCCTGAGGTTGTTCAAATTTTAAACGAAAAAACAATTTGGTTCCGCTATGCCCCCTGCGATTCCATCGCAGACATGGCAGATGTGGTATGGTTTTTCAGAAAAACCTATTTTCCTGAAAATCCCGGTGTATCCCACTCAGGCCGTTTTACTCGAATTTTTATTAAAGAATGGGCTCCCGACCAGGTACGATGGATAGACTAACCTTTTCCTTCCATCCTGGATAATCGTACCTCCAGGGTCCCTTAAAAACTAACGCCGGTAGGCGCCAGGGAACCTCTATTTTTATGATCCAAAACCGATAATCAAAACATGAAAATCCGGATATACGACATTCCCAGGGTTCTCCTCGTGGTGGTCATTCTTGGAATAGGGATACCGGGCCAGGAGGGACCGTCTCTTGAAGCCCAGCAACGGTCTGAAACAGCAACATTTTCTCAACGGGGGTTTGCCTCCTGGTATGGGGCTGAATTTGAAGGGAAACCGACGGCCTCGGGAGAAATTTTCCGAAGCAATCTTTTTACGGCGGCCCATCGGAGCCTTCCCTTTGGAACCCACCTTAAGGTGACCAATCTGGGCAATGGGAAGTCCGTAGTTGTCCGGGTAAATGATCGGGGCCCCTTCGTAGAAAACCGCATTATCGATCTTTCCCGGGCCGCCGCATCAGCTTTAGACATGATTCATCAGGGAATAACAGAAGTTTTTATTGAAGTCATAGCAACGGGAGAGGCCAGTCAGCTCCTGGGAGCTGCCATTCCTCAAGAGAAAGGCCTGTCAAACCGCAGCCCTGAAACAGAAAATCCCGGAACAGCGATATCTGAAAAAGGCAGTGGCGGCACGGTACAGACTCTTCCAAGTAGCAGTGGGCTCTCTTCTTCCTCAAATAGAAACGCTGGCATTACTTCAACCTATCGTATCCAAATTGCTTCCTTCAGGATGATGAAAAACGCCCTTTCCCTGTATAACGACTTAAAGAACAAGGGTTTTTCGGTGGCCTACGAAGAATATCAGGGCCTGTATCGAATCGTGATTCCCCGAATTCCTCCGCATCAGCTAGAGGATACCAAAAAACGGCTTGCCGATTATGGATTTACGAATATACTGGTACGAGAAGAGCTTCCTGATTAAATTTGGGGCTTTTTTCTGAGAGAAAAAGACAGGCTAGAAAGCGAAAAGGAGTAACACAAGAGATGAAAAGGATCGTAGGCGTGGTTCTCCTCATTGCGGGCATTGCAGGGGCCATCTTTGGGTACTACCAGTATACTCAAGTACAGAGTTCACTGGGGAACGCCATTTCCAAAATCATCACCGGCAGATCCCAGGAAGAACAACAGGCGGTGCTCATTATGATTGGAAGCCTGGCGGGCGCCCTGGTGGGGCTTTTTCTGTGTATTCTGCCGGGCCGTCCTAAGGGACGTTAAATCTTTTCCGGGAGGGGGGCCGCCTTCTCTTTTGTTTCCGCCACCATCTCGGTGGCCCCTTCTTCGGCGCAGGTACCTCCCGCCTCGATTACTCCCCCGGCGGCTTCGCAGCTCGTCTTAAAGTGGGCTATC